>CAIPID010000001.1 GCA_903865015.1 uncultured beta proteobacterium
ACTGCGATTTTGACTTGATCAATTTGCAAAATACGTTCTCCGTTACATCTCTAGATGCCGACTAACTGATGCGACAGTTTAATTGATCCGCTCGCCCAGGATATTGGTCAGAAAATCGACAAAAAAAAGCCCAAGACTTTGCAGTCTTGGGCTAAATCCACCAAAAGAGGAGGGTGGAGGAGACAATCGTGGCAAGTTGAGGAGAATGATCTCTTAGCGAACTAACTGAGGGCTTTTAAACAAATCATTTAGCACTCAAAGTTAAAACACTATTAACTTAACTTCCATAAAAAAATAATAGAATATTTATTGGTGCATTGCAAGAACTTTCTTAAAGTGAGTTAATTTGCTTTGTTTTACTAGGGAAAAGATAAAAAAGTGTTGTTTTTGTGCGCCGCAACAACACGATACAGAATTAACTCACCTGCGAGAATGACTGTTTTACATCTGAATTCCTAAAAAAATCCTCAGCGGTAGCAAACATTTAGATCCGATAGGCCGTCGTAGTCATAATTTTGGACATAAACGTCATTAATCCCTTAATCGGTCCAGGTAATGCTTGCGCACCATGCTCCTCGGCCGTTAAGCGATGATGGATCTCGTCCGTTTTCATCTGCTCAACAATCGCTTTCGAGCGGCGATCCTGCTCAGGCAATTGATTCAGGTGCTCCTCCAGATGCGCCTCGACCTGACGTTCCGTTTCGGCCATAAAACCCAAGCTGCGCGCGACGCCCGCGCGTCCAGCCAGTAGTCCGAGAGCAAACGACCCTGCGTACCAGGCAGGATTGAGCAGACTCGGGCGGCTGCGAAGCTCTTTCAAACGCTCATTGCACCACGCCAGATGATCGACCTCCTCCGCCGAAGCCACTTGCAAAAGCTCCACGGTACCCGGGTCCTTACACGCGGCCGCTTGCCCGCGATAAAGCGCCTGCGCGCAAACCTCACCGACCTGATTAATGCGCATTAAACCTGCTGCGTGCTGCTGCTCCTCGGCTGAAAGTGTTCCAACGTCCTGAGGGTTTTGCAAACCGGCGGGGTTTGCACGCGAGGCGCGCGAGGCGCCTGACAAGACCTGTAGTGAAGCATCGAACTCCTCAATCAGCGGATCAAACCAGGACTGACGACGAACGAAACGGGGGTGATAAGCAGGGGGTAGGTGAGAATGCGGCATGAAAATTCCAATGAGAACGCTTTTCCAATTTTAGTGCGTGCAGCAATTTCAGGGTTTAATAAGGATTATCATTCTTGCTTTACTGCTGGGGAATCAGAATGGAAGTCAAAATAGACTGGGGCGGTCCTGATGGCATGCTCTTCGTGGCGCAAACAGGGACCGGGCACATCACCGCCATGGATGGCGCGCCCGAAGGTGGCGGTCACAATCTTGCACCGCGTCCGATGGAGATGGTCCTGGTCGGCACGGGCGGATGTACAGCGTTTGATGTCGTGCTGATCCTCAAACGTGGCCGACATGCGGTGTCAGGGTGCTCAGTCAAACTGATCGCCGAACGCGCCGATGTGGATCCTAAAGTTTTTACCAAAATTCATTTCATCTTTACCGTGACGGGCAGCAACCTGCCCCGCGCGGCAGTCGAGCGGGCGATCACCCTGTCGCATGAAAAATATTGTTCAGCCTCAGCGATGCTCGCACACTCAGCGGCCATTACCTGGTCGGCGGAGATCATCGACACCGCAGCTGCAAAATCAGAATAGTCACCACGAGACCCTGCAGATGAATCAGTACGAAACCTTTATGCGCCACGTCTATACAAACGGCGTGAACAAAACCGATCGCACGGGCACGGGGACGCGCTCGGTCTTTGGTTATCAAATGCGTTTTGATCTGGCCAAAGGGTTTCCAATGGTCACAACAAAAAAACTGCATACACGCAGTATTTTTGTTGAGTTGCTCTGGTTTTTGCGTGGCGACTCAAACGTTAAATGGCTGCAAGAAAATGGGTGCACTATTTGGGATGAGTGGGCCAGCCCCACCGGCGATCTGGGCCCGGTCTATGGCGTGCAATGGCGCTCGTGGCCGACACCGGACGGTGGCCATATCGATCAAATCAGTCAGGTCGTCGAACAGATTCGCGCTACACCCGACTCCCGTCGGCTGATTGTTTCGGCCTGGAACGTTGCTGAAATCAAAAACATGGCACTGCCTCCATGTCATGCTTTTTTTCAGTTTTATGTGGCTGATGGCAAGCTATCCTGCCAACTTTACCAACGCAGTGCAGATATTTTTCTCGGCGTACCATTCAATATCGCAAGCTATGCGCTACTGACCCACATGGTCGCTCAGCAGTGCGGGCTCGAAGTGGGTGACTTTGTGTGGACAGGTGGTGATTGCCACATCTACAGCAATCACTTTGAGCAAGTAGAACTGCAGCTGTCGCGTAAGCCCCATCCCTATCCCAAGCTAGTCATCCAACGCAAACCTGATTCCCTGTTTGATTATCGATACGAGGATTTCGTCATCGAAAACTACGAACATCATCCACATATCAAAGCGCCTGTCGCGGTCTAGTTCCTTGCGCTCTGGTTTTATCTTAAAAGGTCAGCTTTCATGCGGCTTAAACTGATTGTTGCTTACGCAAAGAATCGCACAATTGGTCGCGACAACACCCTTCCCTGGAAATTACCCGGGGACCTGGCGCATTTCAAACGCACGACCTTGGGCTGCCCGATCATCATGGGACGCAAAACCTGGGACTCCCTGGGTCGACCTCTGCCTGGTCGTAAAAACATCGTCATCACACGCGACGTATCAAGAGCCATTGCGGGTGTGGATTTCGTGACTAGCTTGTCAAAAGCGCTTGAGTTAGTAAGCGATACCGAACAAGTCTTTGTTATTGGTGGTGCGCAAATATATCAACAAGCCCTGCCACTCGCAGACAGCATCATCGCCACCGAAGTACAGGCGGATATCGAAGGTGATGCTTTTTTTGCTCCACTGGATCCGACACTTTGGATTGAGTGTTCCAGAGCGCCGCAGCCTGCCGAAAACGGTCTCGCTTACGATTTGGTTGAATATCAACGACAACGCTGATCAACGGATCAGCGTTGTATTGCAGGAACGGATGAAAATATATGAATCGTAAACTGATCGCAGCGGGTGGCGCACTCGCATTACTGATAGCCGCCTATGCGGGCAGCAGCTTTTACGCTGGCGCCCGGCTACAGACTGAAACAGAGCGTGCACTAGAGATGCTCAACTCGCACCTTTCCAGAAAATGGTCGGATCAAGTTCAAATCAGTCAGAGCAACTACACGCGCGGCGTATTTAGCAGCGAAGCGACTTACATCCTGAGCTTTCCATCTTCAAAAGATCCAAGCATCCGCCCGGAAATTATTTTCACCAATGAAATTCAGCATGGACCACTCCCCGCAAAGGAGCTCTTGCGCGGGCACTTCGCTCCGCTGATGGCGTCAATGCGCACCGTGCTCCAGCCAAACACCTATACACAAGCGGCATTTGGTGCCTCAGGGGGGCAGTCGTTCATCGAGGGCCAAACAGTCATCAACATGCAAGGCGTTTCAACGTTGAGCTGGACCGCCCGCCCACTAGACTATACGCAGGAAGCAACGCGTTCTAAATTTGGTGGAGCCAATCTGCAAGCTACTATCGGCGCAGATTTTTCCTCGACGCGTGGAACACTGAACATCGCGTCACTGAATATAAGTGATGGAAAATCCAGCGTAGATATCCAAGGTGCCAGCATCCAGACAAATACGCACATCGGGGTCTTTGATCTGAACATTGGCTCAAGCGATGCGAGCATTGATCACCTGACGATTGCCAGACTCGACAAGCCCACATTATCAATAGAAAAACTCAAAAACCAACTGCAATTAAATGAGAAAGGCTCGCTGCTCGATGGCCAGGTCAACTATGAATTAGGCTCAATCAAACTCAATCAAAAAGACTGGGGGAAAATCACCATCGCGGCATTCTACGATCAGCTTGATGGCACAGCGCTCATATCCCTGATCGATCTGAACAACAACTTGCTGACGCGCTTGCTGACAAACTCTCCAGAAGCCGACCTGGTTACTACGGCCGATCTCAAACAGTTCTGGCTAGGGGTCCAGTCTTTACTTAAAAGTAATCCGCGTTTACGAATCGATCCGATTTTATGGACAACGCCTGAAGGGATCAGTCGATTTACGCTCAATACGGAATTCGAACCCGTCAACGCACCCGCAAACGGCATGGGGCTTGCAAAAAATCCGCTCACCAACATGACCGCGTCGCTCGAGGTCTCAAGGCCGATGCTCTCATCGCTCATCTCACAATCCTTACAAAATAACGGCATCAGCGCGGCCCAGGCCAAAATACAAACAGATAAAGAAATTAAGGGGATGCTCGAACTCGCAGCGCATCTTAAGATCGGAAAAATGACAGGTGAAAATTTTGTCAGCACCCTTTCCTTCGAGAAAGACGTATTCAAAGAAGGAGGACATGTGGTCCCCATGGATGCGTTGAAAACCTTTATTGCATCCTCCATCCCTGCAGCATGGATGATGGACGAAACCACAGCCACCCAAGACAGACCTGATGAAACCGCAGAAATAAAACATCTGGATCCATCGGCGCTCGCCACCATTCTCACGGCCGCAGATTTTAATTTTGAAGAAACCCGAGACGAGCAGGGCGACCCGCTACTCAAAGTCAGTCCCGGCAATTCTGGAGCGGCAAAAATCGACATTAGTTTCATCGGCTGCGGAACAGACACGACCTGCGAGGACGTGTTGTTACGTGCGACTTATTCACCCGACAAGCCTGTGGCGCTTAAAGTCGCTAATGACTGGAATATCCGTAACCGATGGGCACGCGCTTACGTCAATGACAAAAACGAAGCCGTGATCGAAATGGACATTAACGCTTATGGCGGAATTGGGCATGATGCGCTTGAAGCCATGGTCAATACGTTCTTTATAATCGTGGGTGATTTTTCGAAAGAATTAAAAACCGCACACTAAACATACAAAAATCACTTCATGTATAAAATATTTTTTCTATTTGCGAGCTTGTTGATTGCTGGATCCGTCCTCGCGCAAAACAGCAGTCAGTGCGGCTTTATCCAGGATAGTGATCAGCAATCCTTGTGTCGCGCAATCGCCGAGAGCAATCCAAGTCAGTGTGGATTCATCAGCAACAGTGATCTGCAATCTATGTGCAGAGGGGTGGCTGGCAGGCAGCCGAGTCAATGTGGATTTATTCAGAATAGCGATCAGCAATCCATGTGCAGAGCTATTGCAGGCAATGAACCCAGCCAATGCGGATTTATCTCCAATAGCGACCAGCAATCCATGTGTCGGGGCATTGCTGGCAGGCAACCCAGTCAATGTGGTTTTATTCAGAATAGTGATCAGCAGTCTATGTGCAGGGCGATAGCTGGGGGGCAGCCCAGTCAGTGTGGTTTTATCAGCGGGAGCGATCAGAGCTCGTTTTGCCGTGGAGTATCAGGCAGATAACGCATCGCGCCCTTCTTATCATGCGCAGTCACTAGGAGTCGGCCATGCAAGCAATCGTTCGATATTCACTCACGCTGAGAGTCTTACACTGGTTGATCGCCGGAGCTGTCATGATCCTGATCCCTATCGGGCTGTGGATGGTATCGAGAGGCTCCTCCAACCTCTGGGACACGTTAACCAATACACTTTATGCCTGGCACAAAGCGATCGGTTTTGTAACGCTATGGTTAATCGTGGCGCGGCTTGGCATAAGGTTACGGCAGCAAACGCCTAACTATGGCAAACAACTTTCCCCAGGTACACGCATCGTTGTAAAGGTCGTTCACGGCCTCCTTTACCTGCTGCTGATCTGCGTGCCAATCCTTGGGTGGGCAGGGATCTCCGCCTACCCGGCACTGGATACAATCGGCGGATATAACCTGCCAGCATTACCTTTCATCCCAAAAAGCGAAGCGCTCGCCAAACAGCTCTTTGATTTACATGGCGTGCTTGCCATGACACTTGGCATGTTAGCTCTCGGTCATATTGTTGCTGTTTTTAAACATGCATTCATAGATCGAGACAACATTTTTCAACGTATGTGGTTCAAGTAAATTATGATTCGTGTCGTTCGCGCCCGTCCCATCCTGACTTCTAGTATGGGTGTTGGAGGGTTATCTGCCCTCATCGTCCCCCTATTGGTTCCAACCAATAACTGGGTCACGCTTGTCGTGAGCTGGAATATCGGCGCGTGCTTCTATCTCTTTTTGACTTTCAAAATGATGTTCGAGGCGGATCCCGATCAGGTTCGCGCACACGCGCTGCGTCAAGATACCGGCAACTACGCCATCCTCGGGCTGGTTGTCTTTTCTGCCGTCGTTTGTCTGGTCGCCAATGTGATGGTGCTTGGTATTTCAAAAAATCTGGAAGGCAACGATAAGCTTTTTCATATCCTACTCGCGGCGCTCACGATCATCACCTCCTGGACATTCACGCAAGTGATGTTCGCCGTGCATTACGGCCACGATTTTTATACGGCGCTCTCAAATCAGAAAGGACCGGGACTGCTATTCCCTGGCCATGAACAACCTGACTATCTCGATTTCCTGTATTTTTCTTGCATGATCGGCACGTCGGCACAAACCTCTGACATCAGCATCACCAAAAGATCTATGCGGCGCGTCTGTCTTGTGCACTGTGCCATGGCGTATTTTTTCAATACGACCCTGATTGCCCTGACCATCAATATCGCCGCAGGTTTTATTTAAGAGAAAGCGCAACGGTATTACCAATGTCAGACACGGTCGCACGCGCCATATCCCGCTTATAACGCAGGTCATCAAACTCGGTGCCCCGATGCATGGTGCAACGATTGTCCCACATCACCAAATCGCCCACGCGCCAACGATGCGAGAGCACGAACTGCGGTTGTGTCGCATGCGCTGCGAGCTCCTGAAATAACGCTTCGCTTTCGGCATCTGACATTCCCTGCACTCTGACAGCATGCGAAGCGATATAAAGATTTTTACGGCCTGTTTCAGGAATGGTCCTGACCATCAGTTGATTTGCCGATGGAAGAGAGGCGCGCTCATGCTCGGTGAAGTCTTTGAATCCAATCTTGGCCCGTGAATGGAAAATATTATGTTCCACCACGAGCTTATCAATGCGGGTTTTCGTCGTCTGCGGCAGGGCTTCGTATGCTGCGCGCATGTCGGCAAACTCGGTACGACCACCCACCGGAGCGATTGCTCGGGCATAAAGCAAGGAGGTTAAAGCAGGGACCTGCCTGAAAATACTATCTGTATGCCAGAGTCTGTTGGCCAGTCCTGACATTCTTTTTCGACTATCTTTAGAAAGAATTTCATTTTCGTCGCCAAGATTCGAAACGTCGGCAATCCGCGCATCGATCCTGTATTTTTTCACCTCATCCGCGTAGGTATTGATATTCTGCTCCATCGGACCGAACACATGGGCAAATTCAATATGCTGCTCCGAGGTCAGCGTCTGCCCTGGAAACACCAAAACGCTGTAGCGGATGAATGCGTCTTTAATCGCTGCACGATCCTCCGCAGACAAAGGCTTGCTTAAATCGACGTCACCAATCTCGGCCATAAAGTCAGGCGTGACGGGGAAAATCGTAATTGCCATAGATTGCTCCGGAACTTTAAAAATTATTTTTTAAATCGCTACGCAAATAAATCGGTCAGCTCACTCTGCGGTAACACCCGTCTGATCCACGACTGACTTCCATTTCGACAAGTCATTTTGTATGAATGTCGCTAATCCCTGGGGTGTACTGTTCATCATGTCGCCATTCTGAGATTCTGCCCACGATTGCAAAGAAGGATCAGACGTAATACCACTCAATTCAATATTTAATCGCTTCACAATTTCCTCGGGCGTGCCGAGAGGAACAAACACGGCAAACCACGCATAGGTATCAAACCCCCTTATCCCCAACTCGGCAAATGTCGGAACGTCTGGAACCTGCTTGGATCGCGTCGTGCCAGATATAGCCAGAGCGCGTAACTTGCCGGCGACGATATGAGGAATCGCCACATCATTAAACATCACCTGGAGCTGGCCACCCAACAAATCAGCAGTTGCAGGTGCCGTTCCTTTATAGGGCACATGCGTCATGCGAATATTGTTATCTACATTGAACAACTCACCAGCCAGATGACTGACGCCACCGGTGCCACTTGAGCCAAAATTTAATTCACCTGGTCGGGATTTTGCCAAAGCGACTAATTCAGCAATCGTACTGATACCCAGGGAGGGGGAGACCACCAAGGTAGCCCGACTGCCGCCAATCAGCGAAACAGGGATTAAATCTTTTAACGGATCAAACGGCAGCGATTTATAAATCAGTGTGTTGATCGTAATGGTCGCATTATTGCCAACAAAAATTGTGTAACCATCCGCAGGAGATTTAGCGGCTTTGGCCGCACCGATATTCCCCCCTCCTCCTGACACATTTTGTACGATCACCTGTTGCCCTAGCCTCTCGCCCAAAGGCTTGGCGACCGCGCGCGCCAGCGCATCAGTAAAACCGCCCGGTGGATAGGGCACAATCATTTGAATAGGCTTATCAGGCCAGGCTGCATAGGCTGGCATGGCACTGGCTAAAATTAACGCCACTAAGAGGTACAGTCTTTTTGTCAAGATATTGTCTCCCGAACTTATGCTTTTTCTTTTAGTTTTAGCATAGGACGGACGGGATTATTGCTTGGATAGGGTATACGTTAGCTGCGATAATAGACAAACTACTGATTGCCTGAGAGCACTTATATGGCCTGGATCTACCTAAGCATCGCGATTATCGCTGAAGTCATCGCGACCGCAGCTCTGAAATCCTCCGAAGGTTTCACTAAGCTCTCCCCCTCTGTTCTAGTCCTAGCTGGATATGGCATTGCTTTTTATCTGCTATCCAAAATCGTACAAGTTCTGCCACTGGCCATCACTTACGCAATCTGGTCCGGAGCGGGCATCGCATTGGTGGGGATCGTTGGCTGGGCATGGCTTGGCCAAAAATTAGATCTGGCCGCAATCTGCGGAATAGGCCTTATTATCACTGGCGTTATTGTCATTAACATATTCTCTTCCACCATTTCACACTAATAATAATGACCTCAAATATCGCTCAGCATTTAGCTCCAACCGGCACCATGCGTGCCGGCGTATTTACCGGCAACATTCTCCTCATCACTGGCACGAGCCCCAAAGGGACTCCTCAAGGGGTTTCACCAGACATGTGCCAGGCCATCGCGGATCAATTAGGCGTCAAACTTGAACTTATCCCTTTTAAAAGTCAGGATGAGCTTGTTGAGTCCGTTGCAAGTGGTGCCTGTGATATTGGACTGGTTGGTTCTGATCCCGCCCGCGCGAAAAAAATAACGTTTACGCCTGCCTATGTAGAAATCGAGGCAACCTACCTGGTGCCCGCAGGCTCCAATATTCAAACGGTTGCGCAAGTCGACCAACCTGGCATGCGTATCGCTGTGCCCTCTCGCAGCGCCTACGAGCTGTGGCTATCGCGCAATCTTAAAAACGCCAGCCTATGCATGGCCGAGGGATTTGAGGCAACGATCAATATTTTCCTGCGCGACCAGCTTGAGGCCTTAGCCGGCTTACGTGTAGCGTTAACCGAAGATGCTAAAAAAATTCCTGGCGCACGACTCCTGGATGAAAATTTCGCAACGATCGAACAAGCCATCAGCACCCGCAACGCAAACACCGTTGGACTGGAATTTTTAAGCAGTTTTGTTGAAAATGCTAAAGCCAGTGGGATCGTGGCTAGCCTCATCGCCAAACATCGCGTCAATGGTCTTGTGGTTGCACCTGCCCATCGCAGCACATAATAAAACGATCAATGCACGGCTCATAACAAGTCACTAATTCCAGGAACCTCATGAATACAATACCCGCCTGCCCACAATGCACGATGGAGAACACCTATCAGGACGGCGATAACTATGTGTGCCCGGATTGCGGCCATGAGTGGCTCATCGCCTCAGCGTCCGAGGAGCCTGCAGAGTCAGATGGGATCGTTCGCGACTCAAATGGCAATCCGCTGGCCGACGGAGATTCAGTCATTCTGATCAAAGACCTCAAGGTCAAAGGATCCTCAACCGTCTTAAAAAAAGGAACCAAAGTCAAAAGCATCCGCCTTGGCAATGGCACTGACGGTCACGAAGTAGACTGCCGCCTGGAAAATGGCAGCTTCATGCTCAAAGCTATTTTCCTTAAAAAAGCGTAACTATTGTTGCCCACTGAAATGAACTGAAACAACTCAGGTCATTTCAGTAATGCGTTTGAAACGGGTATTGCGCCATGATGGTTTCGCGTTTCAACACAGGAGATACGCCATGAAACTGATCAATACCCGCTCACTTGTTACCGCCTTAGGTTTAAGCTTGCTTGCGCAAGGCGCCTGGGCCCAGACAGCAACAAACGCCACACCACCGATCGCCGCCCCCTCGGTGGCGGCGCCGGCAGCCACCGCGCCTGCACCCCAGACTAAGCACGCCGAGATGGCTAAGCAGCAACAGGCATTGTTCGAAAAATTAAACTTGTCGCCTGCGCAAAAAATCCAATACGATGCGGTGCAATCCGCCCGTCAGGACTTGCGCAAACAAAAGCAAGCCAACATGGTTGCGCATCAAAAAGCCATGTCCGAGCAAGTCAACAAGGAACAAATGGATCCTCGCGCAGTGATCGAAGCAGACAAACAGTCACGTTCAATCATGGATACCAAGCGCGTCGCTGCCGACCAAAAATGGTTAACGTTCTGGGACGGCCTAACGGCGGAACAGCGCAAAACCTTTACGGCTGATTTGAAAGCCCGTCAGGAACATCATGCACAAAGACCGCATGGTGCGCCTCGCGGCTAAGCTTGATTTTTGACCTAGTGCAGACGTATTAGGGCTTAAAATGCCCTAATCGTTTCACTCAGGCCAAGGATTTAACATGTCGTCGACTGCAAAACTATCAACCCCCGTCAAACTGGGCGCCATTGAATTAAAAAACCGTGTCATTATGGCCCCGCTCACACGCATGCGGGCGATCGCAGGCGATGTTTCCAGCCCTTTAGCTCCAACCTATTACGCTCAGCGTGCGGGTGCGGGCCTCATTATTTCCGAAGCAACACAAATCTCGCCGATCGCCAAAGGCTATCCGGCGACACCTGGCATTTATTCAGCTGAGCAGATGCAAGGCTGGAAAGAGGTTGTCCAAGCCGTCCACGCAAAAGGCGGCAAAATAGTGGCGCAGCTCTGGCATGTTGGCCGTATCTCGCATTCCTCGCTACACCCTGAGCAAGGACTGCCAGAGGCTCCGTCGGCGATCGCCCCAGAGGGCAAGACCCTGACAGCCACCTGGCAAATGGAGCCCTACGAAACGCCAAAAGCCATGACTGAGCAAGATATCGCCCAGCTCAAAAAAGACTACCAACTCGCTGCACGCAACGCAAAAGCCGCAGGCTTTGACGGCATAGAAATCCATGCCGCCAACGGTTACCTGCTTGATCAGTTTTTACAGGACAAAACCAATCACCGCACCGATAACTATGGTGGCTCGATAGAGAATCGCATTCGTCTGCTGGGTGAAGTAATCGAAGCCGTCTCGACAGAGTTTGCCTGCGATCGTATCGGTGTGCGTCTGTCGCCATACGGCACATTCAATGATATGGGCGATAGCGATACCGCAGCGCTTTTTAACGCCGTCATCCAGAAACTCAACGGTTACGGCCTGTCCTACCTGCACATGATCGAGCCGCGCTCAACCACCGCCGGTGGTAATGACAAGATCGACGAAAACGCACCAGATACCGCATCACTGTTTCGTAAAGCCTTTAAAGGCGCCTTTATCAGCGCTGGCGGCTATACACGCGACTCAGGCGAGCAAGCCTTGATTGACGACGCCGCTGACGCTATTGCCTATGGCCGCCTCTACATATCCAATCCGGATCTCGCTGAACGATTCGCGGCCAATGCTGACTTGAACCCCTATGATCGCGGGACATTCTATGGTGGCGCTGAAAAAGGCTATACCGACTACCCAAGTCTGTAAGTAACATGTCGTCAGCATCGAGGCCTCAGAAGCGCCCATAAAAATGATTTTTAATATGCGCCCCTCTGAGGCCGTCAAAGTTCAAACCAGAAACAATTTCGACCTGATCCGCTTGTTTGCCGCGGCGCAGGTTGCGATTTCGCACGCGGCGGACTGGATGCACGTACCGATCCCCTGGCTGAGTTTTCTCAGATATTTCCCAGGTGTACCGATTTTTTTCTTTATCAGCGGCTATCTGATTTATCAGTCGTATGCCAACATCACAACACCCCATAGATTACGAATTTTCACAACCAATCGCATTCTGAGATTATTCCCTGCGCTATACGTTTGTATTGTTTTTTCACTACTGTTGACGTATTACAGTGGATACTTTTCTACTGTCCAGATCACTACAACGCAATGGTTAACCTGGCTCACCACGCAATTTACGTTTCTGCAATTTTTTAATCCGGATTTCATGCGTCCCTACGCGACAGGCAAACTCAATGCGAGCCTCTGGACCATCACTGTCGAGCTTCAATTTTATTTACTCACTCCGATTATTTTTTTCCTATTCAAAAATTATAAAAAAATCTCTATAAGCTTATTTTTAACGTTTGTAGCGCTCAATACGGCCAACTCATTTTTGAACCCGCGTGAATCAACGCTGGAAAAACTATTTAATGTGTCCTTTGCACCATGGATCGCCATGTTTGCATTAGGTGCTTACGTTTCCACAAACAAAAATTTGCAGGATAGGCTGCTGAAAATCAATATCCTGGTGCCCCTGGGGCTTTATTTAGTGACGTATTACATTGCCCTGGAAGCAAACTTAGGCACAGACAATTCGATCAACTTCATTAGCTTCGTCTTTCTCGGGTGGCTGGTATTCAAGGCAGCCTTCACAATCCCGACTCTTTCGGAATCGCTCCTGCACAAGAATGACATTTCTTATGGGATCTACATTTATCACATGCCTATTGTGAATTTCATGATCTACAAGGAAATGACGCAATCCTATGTTTATCTGACTATGGCCCTGCTCTTGTCCACACTAATCGCGCTGCTGTCCTGGCGCTTGGTTGAAAAACCCGCCTTGCGACTTAAAAAAATTAGTTTGCGGCGCGCTTGAAAATAGCCTGAAACAAATACTCTCAGACTGCATACAATCGACCTATCCAAATCCACTTTTGACGAGCACAGACATGAAACAATCGCTGCCACGCCTAGCAAGTATGACGATGACATTAGTGTTGATCGCAGGCTGTAGCTCCAAAAGCGAGCCCAAAATACCGAAAGTTGAGCCCTCCCGACCTGCCGAGGTCGTCATTCAGGCAACCAGCATTTCGCAAGCGAAAAACAACATCATGTCAGCCTGCTCTGCCAAACGCCTGCAAATACAGACCACCAGAGATGAAGTGACCTGCGCACTCAATGAATTGTCGGGCTCGCGTAAACGTGAAATTGAGAGATTGGTCAACGATGAGTTTGCTACAAACATTCAGATCGTGACGCAATTCAAACTCAAAGAGCAAGGATCAGAGGTCAGCGTCGCTGCAAATACCTACGTCCAATACCTCGCACCGATGAGCGTGCTCTCTGGCCCTCAGGCCAGGACGCGCAGCTTAGTGGATGATCTTTCTTATAACGAGATGTCCGCTTTGCTTGAGCAAGCGACTCAGGGTGGAAAATCATTTAAGTAAAGTCATGATTTTCTGGCCGATCAGATTCTCGGCTAGATAGCTCGCACCATTTTTTGTCAGATGGCCGTAGTCATGCACGAGCAGATCGTTTGGGTATTGATCACCTACCGAAGTCAGACAGCCCTCGACGGTGCACAAAGCTTCGCGCAATGACAGATACTCAACACCAGGCAAGCGGGATGCAACCATTGTCGCATCCACTTTCAAAGAGGCGGGATCGATCCCCGTCATCGTTCGCGTGGGGACTGCCAAGCCTTTTCTTAAGAAATTAAGATTGATATTGTGTGGCAAAGAGTTGACCCATGTCGGCATTTGACCAATCACCAGCACTTGCGCAGCCCCAAGCGATTTGAGATGCTCAGCGGCTTGCCAGATATAAGCAGGATAGGCTTGCTGCTCGCCGTATTGATCATCCTCGGCCCACAAGACATGGTGTGCAAAAATCACCACTAGTTCAGGGCGTAACCGAGTAATTTCTGCCTGCAACCACTTGTTGTATTGCGCGCAGTTCGCACGCTTGTCCAGCAGCGACAGTGGCGTGCAGTACATTGCGGGCAAACCGATCAGGTTGATGTCCTGACGATCGAGATAGGGTTCCAGACCTTGATACAGCCCAAAAGCATGCGAATCCCCTATTAGAAAAACAGAGGGATGACCTGGATGCTTAATTTTTTCGCACAGCGTCAACCTCGCATAATCTATGGTTTGATCTGGCCTTGCGTCTGCAGCACAGCCTGTAACCGGCTCGGAATATTGCGTATGAATGAGGGTTTCATCCCAAATTCTACGTACGGCACCTGAGGCGAACAATAAGCCTAGCGCGCCGACAAGCATGGTGGTTGACACACCAAACACGACAAACCCAATTGCACTCGATCTCGTCACTGCAATCGAGCGGACAGGTTTTTCCACTAGCCAGTATGTTGTATACGCAAGAACAAAACTTAAGACCAAGGCGATTATTTTCGCAAAGCTGGAGGTTTGATCAGATAGATGCATCATCACCAGCAACGGCCAGTGCCACAGATAAATCCCATAGCTGATTTTCCCGATCAGAACCATAGTGGGCTGCGTCAGTATTTTTTGCTTAAATCTTGAATGAGGTTGACGCACCAGAATCAGGCATGTCCCCAGGACGGGCATCAATGCCCAAAAACCGGGATAAGCTGAGTTTTTATCTACGAGAAGCACGACGGCGACGAGTACAGGCAAACCTATTTCAAACGAATACTTTGTCAGTAGACGGCTGACCCGCGG
>CAIPID010000002.1 GCA_903865015.1 uncultured beta proteobacterium
AAACTCACTGAAATGGGGATGGTGATTGTGGGTGGATCGCCAAGCGAGTTAGCAGCACTGATGGATAAAGAAATCCCGCGCTGGGCAGAGCTGATTAAAAAATCTAAAGCAACGGCAAATTAATCACTAAAAGCAGCTGCCGCGCGCGTTAGACGGTCTTTCACCCCTAACCAATCAGATTGATCAGAAACAGTCTCCCACACCAGGCGGGAGTACTGCCCCTGATCAAGCGCGCGCAGCGTCGCGTAAAGAGCCCGACCGTAGGCGGCATAACCAGTGGGCATAACTATCCACTCAACCTGAGGATGAATAGGAACAGGTGGATGCGCTTGGGAATGCGCAACTAATGCAATGCGCTGTCCTGCGATTAATTGCGGATCCTGCGCAAGCTTGAGCAAGGTCTCAACGCTTGCGAGTTGCAAAGGTGTATGCGGAGCATAGTGAGATTTCAAGGCGCCGGACACGCGCGGAGCATGCGTATCCGCATCGCCCACTGACTGTTGCAAAACCTCCTCAATCTGTGCAGCCGTGATATGACCTGGACGTAATAACACCGGCCCGATGCCCTGATCAACTCTGGACAAATCAACAATCGTCGATTCAATTCCAACATCACTCGCACCACCTTCAAGCACCGGCATTCCAAGAGCAGCAAGCTCAGGAAATTCTGTTCTGACGTGTGCGGCCTGTGTTGGAGAAACCTGACCAAACTTATTGGCCGAAGGTGCTGCAATACCTCCCTGCCCCGAAGCCTTGCCTGCAGCAAAGCCGCGAATCAGAGCCTGCGCGACTGGGTGAGCGGGGCAGCGAATACCTATGCTGTCCTGACCTCCACTCACCACATCAGAAATGTGCGCAGCGCGTTTCAGAATCAGAGTCAGTGGTCCAGGCCAGAATGCATCGATCAAAGCTTGCGCTTGAGCAGGTACAGACTGCACCCAGTAAGACAGGTCCGCTTCAGGTGTCACGTGCACGATGACAGGATGATTGGAGGGTCGACCTTTGGCTTGGTAGATGCGTGTGACAGCCTCGGGGCTTTCGGCATCCGCACCCAGACCATAGACGGTCTCGGTTGGAAAACCAACGAGCCCACCTTGCAGCAAAACATCAACAGCATCTGCGATTTCTGATGCGCTTGCAACCACCGAATCGTCTGACACGTCAGGCAGCCACGGGTAAACGCAAAATTTGCACAATCCGATTGGCCGCTGTAATTGTCTCCGCCAGATTTACACCTGTGATGTTCACATGCCCCATCTTGCGGGCACGTCGCGCTTCACGTTTGCCATAAAGATGCAACGATGCGCCAGGCACCGCAAGCACAGCAGACCAGTTTGGCTCCACTTGGACGTCACTCGCGTCCGGATACCAGGCATCACCAAGAATATTGAGCATAACAACGGGTGCGAGCAATCGTGTACTACCCAATGGCAATCCAGCCATGACGCGTGCCTGTTGTTCAAACTGGCTCGTGACACAGGCATTCATCGTGAAATGACCGCTGTTGTGCGGGCGTGGTGCGATTTCATTCACCAGTAACTGACCATCACCCAACAAGAAAAATTCCACACACATCACGCCGTGATAATCAAGCCCGCGCGCGATCGCCAGAGCCGCCTCGGTAGCTTCTGCAGACTTCGCAGCCGGCTGCATATCCACGGTCGTCACGGCCAGAATGCCCTCATGATGAACGTTACGCGCGACAGGAAATACAGCACACTCACCGCTCAACCCACGCGCCATCACAACGGATAATTCTTCTTTAAGATCGAGCATGGCTTCGAGCACGCAAGGCATGCCACCAAATTCGGTAAAGGCTGCAATCGCCTGTTCGAGCGTGCGTACACGCGCCTGCCCCTTGCCGTCATAACCTAGACGGGCAACTTTAAGAATGCCGGGAAATAATGTCGGAGCAGCATTACGCAGGTCAGACTCGCTGCGTACAGCAACGTAAGGGGCGACAGGCACACCCTGACTCGCGATAAAAGCTTTCTCGGTAATACGATCCTGCACAATTTCAACCGCGTGCGCACCTGGCGTCACACGGCAGGAGGCTGCCAACGATTGCAAGCTCTGCGCGGGCACATTTTCAAATTCTGTCGTGACGGCACGACAGCGTTGCGAGAGCTTGATCAGTCCCTGTTGATCATCGTAGTGCGATTCTATATGCGCATCCGCCACAGCCGCAGTCGGACCTTCCGCATCCGGATCCAGCACAATTACACGAAAGCCCAAAGCCTGAGCTGCGTGACAAAACATGCGACCTAACTGCCCGCCGCCCATCAAACCCAACCATTCACCTGGCGCAATCACAAAGGCACCTTCATTGCGCGCGCAGCATCGGTCTGTTTAGTACGGAATGCAACTAACTGGCTGCGTAGCGCAGGATTGGTTGTCGCAAGATTTGCAATCACATGCAAGGCAGCATTGGCGGCACCCGCCTCGCCAATTGCGAAAGTCGCAACAGGAATGCCTTTAGGCATTTGGACGATCGACAATAGTGAATCCTCGCCACGCAAATATTTCGATGGAACGGGAACGCCAAATACGGGCAACTCGGTCAACGCGGCCATCATGCCAGGCAAATGCGCCGCCCCTCCCGCACCGGCAATGATTGCGCGCAGGCCACGTCCAGCTGCAGCAGCGCCATACTCGGCCATATCCTGTGGCATCCGATGTGCGGAAATCACAAGCGTCTCGCATGCAATACCAAAATCATTGAGCATATTGAATGCATGCTGCATGACGTCCCAATCGCTTGAGGAGCCCATGATGACGCCGACGATAGGCTTGACCGAACTTGTTGATGCAGAAACTGT
>CAIPID010000003.1 GCA_903865015.1 uncultured beta proteobacterium
CGAATTGTCGCTAATCGGTGTGCAATCATTAACGTAGTACGGTTTTGTATGACGGCCTCGAGGGCCTGGGTCAATTTGGTTTCGGTTGTGCTGTCGAGCGCACTGGTTGCTTCATCCAAAATTAGGATGGGGGGGTTTTTTAATATCACCCTTGCGATAGAAATTCGCTGGCGCTCGCCTCCTGAAAGCGTGCGTCCTCGTTCTCCGATTTTTGTGTCGAAACCATTTTCTTGTCGCGTAATGAAATCTAAGGCTTGAGCACTCGCCGCGGCATGATTCAATTCCTCTTGCGTTGCATCAGGATTACCAACTAACAGGTTTTCTGATATTGATCTGTTAAATAGCAAAGGCTCTTGAAAAACAACACCAATATTGTGACGCAACGAGCTGAGTGAAATATCTTTGATGTTAATGCCATCTATAGTGATGGATCCAGACTGTGGATCAAACACACGATAGAGAAGAGAAAGCGCGGTCGACTTTCCCGCACCAGAGGATCCAACCAGAGCAATTGTCTGACCTGCTTGCACAGTAAAGCTCAAGTCTTTGATGGCTGGATGTTTAACATCATAGGAAAAATTAACATTTTTAAATTCAATGATTCCTTTTGGTTTTGTCAGGTTTACAGAGCCCGCGTGATCATTGATCTCGGGTGAGGTGTCCATCATCAGAAAAAAATCTGCAAGTCGAGGTGCATCCATCGCGAGTCGATGGATGAAATTTACTGTTTGCTCAAGCTTGGAAATAATCATCGTGGCAAAGGCGATAAAAGTCACGATTGCGCCAATCGAAATCAGTCCTTGGGTAAATAGCCACGTACCCAAAATGACAATAAACAATATGGAAATGGTCGTTGCTGAGCGATTTAGGACTGTTATTAAGGCCCACCAGGACAAGACAGGTAATTGGACGCTCAACAGGCGTTTACTTATATTTTTGAGGGCAGTTACCTCGTTTTGAATACGTGCATAACTTTGCACCAAGGGTATATTGCCCAAGGTGTCAGAGACTTGTTCGGCCATGTCTGAGTGATGTCTTTCCACTTGTTGTTGCAGCGTTTGCGTTTTCCGAATAATAAAATTCGTTAACAATGCGAAGACAATGCACAGGACAATTAGCACGATGGCGAGTCGCCAATTCATATAGAGTGAAAGAGGAATCAGTACAAACAGCGAAACAATCGCTGCAAGATGATCCCGAAAAAAACTCAGCCATAGCCACCAGAGTGCATCGGTACCTTGAAGCATGATTTTCATGAGACGCCCAGAGTGCGTCGTATTTTGCTGGGCCAGTGGTAATTGCAGAACGTGTTCAAAATAATCGCTGACTGCTATATGACGGCGACGGTGGGAGAGTCGATCAGCATATAAAGAAATAAGCGTGCTGCAGATAATCGTAAATAGACCAAACCCAGTCCAGGCAGCGAGTAAAGGCCAGACGTTTTGCCAGATCGACGCGCCTGCACCGCTCGTGGCTTTACTCAGCTCATCGATGACGTGCCCAAATAAGACAGGTTCTGCAAAAAGCGCCATTGCTAAAGCAACGTTTGCGATAGCGAGAAACCAGCCCTGTTTCTTGTCAGATCCGAGCAAGTTAAGTGCGCGTGCGTAGAGCTTGATCAATTTCATTTTATTTATGGCGTCATCGATACGCGGCAAGATCGAGCTGAGTAAGTGCTTCGGGACGGAGGGTTTCTTCAGGAATATTAAAAAGACCCATGCGTAGCAGTAATTTGCCAAAAGCTGGCCAGGATGTCATCACCGCGAGTGGTATCGAGAGTGCGAGTCCGCCAAAGAGTATGCAGGCGACCGTCACGCATTCAGGGTGCGTTAGAGCAAGTAGGCCAATCAAAAAAATACCAAGTAGCGTGTGCGGCCAGAATTGTCTGATTGCGACCGATATAGGTACCGAATGGTCTTCTCTTGTCTGACCTGTCCAGCCTGATTTCTTGCCAAACAATAAACCGCACATGAATATGGCATGATTTAACCATGTGATGGGAGTCATCAATATGGAAAAAAGCATTTCGAGGGTAAAGCCCGTCAGGAATCTAGCCGTACCGCCAAAGGCTTTTCGTTGATCCCGACGGATGAGGGCGTCTAACCCGCCAGCGAACTTAGGCCAGTACCACATGAACATTGTTAACCAGAGTAGTGTGATTCCAGAGAGCTGATGCATGAATGCGGCTTGCGTAGAAGACTGCGCAAGCATCATTGTGCCGAGAACAAGCATGCCGATCCAGGCTGGTGATCCGAGAAACATAAAGATTGCATTAAGTAATTGAATACGACTAATCAACTTAATCGACGGCAGGTTGATGAGTTGAAGGTATTGAAGATTGCCTTCGCACCAGCGCAAGTCGCGACGAATATATTCAATCAATGTGGGAGGATTTTCTTCCCAGCTTTCATCCTCTTGCGGGAAGACGCGCACATCGAATCCTGCACGACGCATGAGTACGGCTTCAACCTGATCGTGGCTCAGAATATGGTGCGTGCTGCCATCTTTGCCACCCAGCAGTGGGAGATCGCAGTCAGCGATAAACGGGGCGAGCCTAAATACAGCATTGTGCCCCCAGTACGGGCCGCAATCACCTTGCCACCAGGCCGTCCCCATTGTGTAGGAACGCATCCCAAGCCGCATGCCGAACTGGAACATTCTCGTAAAACCGCTGGTCGTTGGCATCCCCACAACAAGTCCTTGCAACAGGCCAAGCTTTGGGTTTGCTTGCATGATGCGCACAAGTCTCA
Organism: uncultured beta proteobacterium; assembly: GCA_903865015.1. Taxonomy (GTDB): domain Bacteria; phylum Pseudomonadota; class Gammaproteobacteria; order Burkholderiales; family Burkholderiaceae_B; genus Zwartia. Next base: position 2,751 of record CAIPID010000003.1, read on the forward strand.
TGATGGCTGCACCGGTCATGACGCTATCGGCATCAAGTGTGATTGCAAAGTCGTGCTGACCGCCCCAGCGCTTACAGAAGTCCGCGATATTGCCCGCTTTGTATCCGGTGTTATCTGTGCGGCGACGATAGGTAATTTCGATTCGATCTTTCCATTTTTGCGAGAGGGAGTCAAAACAGGCTTGCTCCCGCTGAGCAATCGTCTGATCGTTTGTATCGCTCAGAACATATATGTGCACGTGCTCCGCAATCCCCGGTGCTGCAAGTCCTTGCATGGTGATGGTCAGGTTACGCTCAATGCGCTCAGGACTTTCATTGCGCACGCACAGCAGGATTGCAGTCGAACATGTGATCGGCGTGGATGGATCGATACCCGTGGCCATCGGGATCACTGCTGCGAGTGGATCATCGGCAAAACGCCAGATCAGAAACCCAATCGTTGAATTCCAAAAACCTGTAGCCATCCAGGGGAGGGTAAAGAAAAATAAAAACATTAGTGCGATATCGCCCAGGCTCAGTCCATCAATGGATAGGGCACTAGCCATTAGCCAAAGCATGCCGACCATCGTGCTTGCGACGAGTCCTGCAAATAAGATGCGCCTGCCTGACATTAAGAGGCCAGAAGTAGTTTTTTGAGTCATGTCGCTGCAATCAATGAGAAGTTCGGTCTTATACTCAGCACAATGTCTGCGCAGTATAGGTCAGAGATACATTTTTTCGATTAATTTCCAGAGAAATCAGATGGTTACTACACCGCAAAATCATTCCGCGGATGAGCAGCTTAAATCTCGCGCACTTTGGTACGTCGCCCCTGAGCAAGCTGAAATTCGTAGCGAACCCCTTCTTGCGTTGCAAGCGGAGCAGATTAGGGTACGCACGATTTACGGAGCACTTAGCCGAGGCACCGAGTCTTTGGTATGGGCTGGGCGCGTCCCCGAGGTCGAATACAAGCGTATGCGCGCACCATTTATGGGCGGAGATTTCCCTTTTCCCGTTAAGTATGGATACTCATCCGTTGGTCGGGTCGAGGTTGGCCCTCCAAAATTGTTGGGCAAACTTGTCTTTAGCCTGTCGCCTCATCAAACGCTGTTGACACTTGCAACGGATGCTGTTTCCTTATTGCCTTCGGATGTCCCGCCTGCCAGAGCCGTGTTGGCCGCGAATATGGAAACCGCGCTCAATGCCGTCTGGGATGCCGCGCCAGGGCCTGCCGATCGTATCGCGATTGTTGGCGGCGGAGTAGTCGGAATGCTGGTTGCATTTTTGTGCGGTCATTTACCTGGCGCTGAGGTCACGCTAGTTGATATCAATGTTGCGCGTGAAAGCATTGCCAATGCGCTAGGGGTAAAGTTCGCAACGCCAGAGCACGCACCATCAGAGTGCGATCTGGTCATCCATTGCAGTGGTGCGCCACAGGGATTAGCCACTGCCTTGTCGCTTGCCGGTGAAGAGGCCACGGTACTTGAGATGAGTTGGTATGGGGATCAGCCCGTCACGACGAATCTGGGCGGAGCTTTTCATAGCCGCCAGCTCAGATTGCAATCCAGCCAGGTGGGTCATGTATCGGCTTCGCGCAGACCGCGTTGGAATTATGCCCGCAGGCTGTCTGCGGCACTGGCTTTACTCAACGATGCAAGGCTGGATGTGCTCTTGGCGCCGGCCGTGTTGTTTAATGATTTGCCAACGCAGTTACCTAAAATTTTGGGGCCTGGGAATAGTATCCTGTGCCAACTGATTCAATACGAGTAATTTAAAAGGAATAAAAATGTTTACAGTCGAAGTCCGTGATCACATCATGATTGCCCATTCATTCCGTGGCGAGGTTTTCGGACCTGCGCAGGCTTTGCACGGCGCGACATTTGTCGTGGATGCAGCATTCATTTCAAAAACACTTGATGAGAATGGTATTGTTATTGATATTGGTCGTGCACTCGATGTGCTCAAGTCGGTGCTTAAGCCTTTGAATTACTCAAATCTCGATGACAAAGAAGAATTCAAAGGAAAAAATACCACCACTGAATTTTTGACCAAGCATATTTTTGATGTTTTAGCGCAAGCAGCGCGTGCGAACGAATTAGGTCGTGATGGTAAAGAGTTGCACGCGATTCGCGTGACGATTTCTGAATCACATGTGGCGCGCGCCTGGTACGAATCATCGATCTGGTGAGTATGAAACATATCGCCTTTGCGATACCGGGTGATATTGATACACCGACAGGTGGCTATATCTATGACCGTCGGATCATTGCAGGACTGAGAGCCTTAGGTTGGACGGTTGATCTGGTCGGACTGGGCGATGGATTTCCTTTTCCTGACGCTCGTACGCTGAGTGCAGCACAAAAAATCTTGAGTGTGGTTCCTCAGGGATGTCCGGTATTGATTGATGGGCTGGCCTTCGGGGTCATGCCTGCAATCGCTCGCCAACTGGCTTTAACGCATCCATTGATCGCGCTAGTCCATCATCCTCTGGCGCTTGAGGCTGGGTTAAGCGTTGCACAGGCAGAGGCTTTCAGGCGCAGTGAAATGGATGCGCTATGGCATGCCGCACACGTGATTGTGACCAGTCCTGCGACGGCCAGAACACTCGTCACGGAATTCGGTCTCCCTGCTTTGCGGGTTCATGTCGTGTTACCAGGGACTGATAGGTTGAAAGCGACTTGCATGGGCAAGCCTGAACGCGATGATCCGCAGCAATTTTTGCGTTTATTGTCAGTCGGATCGATTACGCCTCGCAAGGGCTTTGATGTATTGATGGCATCCCTAGACTTAGTAAAAGATCTTCCCTGGGAATTAACGATTGCGGGGGATCGCACGCGCGATCCACACGCTCCACTGCAGCTTGCGCAAGATATTGAACGTTTCGGATTACGCGACCGTGTGCGTTTACTCGGCGCCGTAACATCAGAAGTGCTCGAATCTTTATATCTGGATGCGGATATCTTTGTTCTTGCATCGCGTTATGAGGGCTATGGCATGGCGTTTGCCGAAGCGCTCGCGCACGGGTTGCCGGTGATTGCTACAACGGGTGGAGCCATCCCTGAGACAGTGCCCTCAACAGCAGGCATTTTGGTCGAGCCAGGTGACGTTGCGCAGTTTGCGCAGGCTTTACGTCAGATCATAGTGGATGAGACATTGCGTGCCCGATTGTCTGACGGCGCTGCTAAGGCTGCACGAATCCAGCCAGACTGGGCACAAAGTAGCGAATCTTTTTCGAAATTACTTCAGTCTTTTTTGCGCTGAACACACCCTGACAAATCGCAGTCAAATAACAACTCATCATCAAGTTTGTGCGAGTGGACAACAAGTCGCCGGGCTTGATCCATATGGTCAATTGCAGGCAAACAAAATCCAGGTCTGCCTGACCCCATGATGATGGGCGCAACAATTACATGGAGTCTGTCCAGGCAGCCTGCCTGCATAAAGCGTGAGACTGTATCAGCACCGCCCTCGATCAGTATGCGTCTCAAGCCAATATCGGCAAGACTTTGCAGGATGACCTTGGTGGAGATGTTGCCGTTTTCTGTTGGCAAATAAAGAATTTCGATACCCTTGGGAGCGGGATAGTCAGTGCCAATTTTTGTAACGACAACTCTTCGTGCTCCATCGTCATTAAAGATTTTTGGATTAAAAGTCAGTCTGTGATTTGGATCAATGATGACCCGAGCAGGATGAGCTCCCTTTGCCAGTCTGACAGTTAACTGCGGGTCATCCGCGAGGACGGTACCTATTCCGACTACAACAGCATCGACAACGGCCCGTAAGCGATGCAGATGCAGCAAGCCTGATGGGCCATTAATGTATTTTGACTGACCCGTGACGGTTGCGATACGGCCATCGATGGTTTGGCCAATCTGACCAATCACAAACATTTTGTCCTGACTGATATCGCGTAGGGGATCAAAAATGGCTGCTGGCCACGCCTGCTCTTGCGCATCGATTTCCGTGTCGCTGTGCAGGCTGGGAGTTGCTGAGTTTGATAACTTAACCATTGTCACCACAAAAACCGTTTTAAATTTAGGTGTATTTAGACAACACTTTACAGCACGGTGGCATAATGTCTTGCAGTGCAATATATGTAATGAAAACAATAAGGTATTGAATCATGCATTGAGGCAGGCATCGATTTTCCTGTTTTGGTGCAGGCTGTTATCAGTTTTAATATTTTCTTCGTTTTTGTTTAATCGTAAATATATAGTTTAGATAATTAGCTCCCGATTCCATGTCAGATCCTCTCATTCAAGTAGACCGCGCTATCTCCGAGCTGCGCCGTGGTGCAAACGTGCTTGTTTATGCCGGAGACACGAAACTGTTGATGATGGCTGTTGAGGGCGTGACTGAAGAAAAACTCAAACAAATGCACGATGAGTCTGGTCACGCGCCAAGCCTGGTGATGACCGGTACGCGCGCTAAAGTGCTTGGGTTAAAGGGCAGTGGTGATTCAACTTCTTTGGTGCGTGCCCAGGCTGGTTTGGATAAGGCAACCATCGATTTTTTGACGGATCCCCTTTCCGCACGTGTCCCAGCCCCTGACTTATTCGCGTTGAGCGCAGAGATTGCTGGACGGGCAGAACAAGCTTGCGTAACCCTTTCAAAGCTTTCGCGTTTGTTGCCTGCTGCAGTGGTTGCCAATGTGTCATCTGACGCGCATGAGATTGATTCGGTCAGCGTCCAGGCTTCAGCGATCGAAACCTATATGAACACGGCGGCTGACACTCTGAACATCGTGAGTCAGGCACGCGTACCTCTCGAAAACGCCGAAAACGCAAAGGTGGTCGCTTTTCGTCCACGCGATGGCGGGATTGAGCATCTCGCAATTGTTGTCGGCGATCCGGATTTAAGCAAACCGGTTCTGGTACGACTGCACTCCGAGTGTTTTACCGGAGATTTAGTCGGCTCCTTGCGCTGCGATTGCGGCAATCAGCTCAGAGGGGCGATCACTGCGATGAATGAGGCGGGTAGTGGTGTATTGCTGTATCTCGCTCAAGAAGGCCGAGGTATTGGCCTTGTTAATAAATTGCGCGCCTATCAATTACAGGATGCGGGTTTTGATACGGTTGATGCGAATTTGCAGTTAGGCTTTGATTCTGATGAGCGTAACTACCTTCCTGCTGCACAGATGTTGCGTTTACTGAATATTTCCAAGGCCAGGCTTCTCACTAACAACCCGATCAAAGTCGATGCGTTGGCGAGGCACGGTATCGAAGTCGTCGAACGTGTGCCGCATATTTTCCCCTCCAATGAACACAATCACGGCTATCTAAAAACAAAGGCCACTAAAAGTGGTCATATGTTTTAGATGTAATAACATTGCAGTTGGATTGACTAAGAGAACCGCTATGCGAAATTTCAAAACGATTGCAATGCATTTGAATATTTTGGGTAATTCCAAAAATACTGCACGCCTGATCGCAGGTTTAGGTGCGAGTTTAGGGATCCTTGTCCTTGCTGGTTGCGCTCAAGTATCAAGCGTTGCGCCAGGCACCCCCGTTGCAGATGTGATCCGTAAATTTGGACGCCCAGTGGTGTCTTGCGATCAAGCTGATGGCTCGCGACGTATGGTCTGGACCGAGCAGCCTCAGGGTGAGACGGCTTTTGCTTTAGTCGTCGGTGCTGACAAACGCGTGGGTTCACCCGAGCAATTGCTCGATGACAATCACTTTTCGATACTCAGCAACGGTGAGGTATGGACAGCTGAAAAAATTCGCTGCCAATTTGGCCCTCCGGCAAACGTTACGGCTACAGGTTTCGGCCAATCTAAGCAGTGGATCTGGGGTTATCGGTATATGCAACCAGCTGACTTCGCAGCAATGATGTACATCTATATGGGGCGCGACGGTCACACGATGACGCGTTACGAGTCGTTACCAGATCCCGATCGTAATGAGGAAGTCATGGGCGGACGAGGCTAACCCTGTGGGTCAAGGTTTGTCCCGCTGGTTTTCGATTTCGCACGTCTCTGCTGGTTTTATTGCGGTGCTGGTTGGTTACACCAGCTCGGCGGCTATCGTCTTTCAAGCAGCAGCCGCCGCCGGGGCAACACCCGCGGAGATCTCTTCCTGGTTGTGGGCACTGGGTATTGGTATGGCCGCAACCTGTATCGGCTTATCACTTTATTTTAAAAGCCCTGTGCTGACCGCCTGGTCAACGCCAGGTGCTGCATTACTGATTACCGGACTCGCTGGCTTACCGATGTCCGAAGCCATCGGCATTTTTTTATTCAACTCCTTGCTGATTACCATTGCAGGCTTTTCAGGGTGGTTTGAGAAGTTGATGCGCTACGTGCCGAAGACCCTGGCTGCGGCCATGCTTGCGGGCGTCTTATTGCGTTTCGGATTGGACGTCTTTGTTGTGTTGCCGACCCAAGGCGTATTAGTTGGTCTGATGGTTGTCTGCTATTTGTTGGGTCGACGATTCTTTCCCCTGTATGCCGTGCCAATCACGTTCGTGCTGGGTTTGGTTGTTGCAAGTACACAAGGCCTGCTGGTGTTTGAGTCAATTAGTGTGCAAGTCGCCAAACCTGTGTTCATGGCACCAACTTTTGTCTTGTCTAGTCTGATCGGCGTGGGTATCCCTCTTTTTGTGGTCTCGATGGCTTCGCAAAACGTACCAGGCCTTGCTGTGTTGCGTGCCAATGGTTACATCACTCCCGCCTCACCGCTGGTTGGCTGGACGGGATTGACCGGATTATTGCTTGCACCGTTCGGTGGTTTTTCATTCAATCTTGCAGCGATTACGGCCGCAATCTGTATGAGTAAAGATGCAGACCCAGATCCTAAAAGACGTTATCTTGCCGCAATTTGGGCGGGTTTTTTTTATTTATTAACCGGTATTTTTGGCGCGACGGTTGTGAGTATCTTTGCCGCCTTTCCGCGTGCACTGGTTGTCAGTATCGCTGGACTGGCTTTGCTTGGCACGATCGGTAATGGATTGGCAGGCGCCCTTCAAGACGAAAAAGAACGCGAAGCAGCGCTGATTACTTTCCTTGTGACTGCATCAGGGATGGCAATGTTCGGTATCGGTAGCGCGTTTTGGGGATTGCTATTCGGTACGGTGTGCGCCTGGGTTAATCGCAGGAACTGACATCCTTTCTTTGTTAGAGAAAGGATGTCGAATGCACTGTTTAAACCGCGGTTCTCATGCCCGTCACAATTTCTTGACCACTATAAACAGGTGGATGTGTGACGATTGATTTGAGTTCAGGATTTACAGTGCTGAGTGCAGTGAGATCTGGTTTCGGACGTTGCATTTCAGGATTCCCGACAAAGGCTTGCTCAATAGCATGCGCAGCCGCCAACAAATTTCCATCCATGTAAAGACGCCCCGATATTTGCAAACCAAATGGCATGCCATGCTCATCCGTACCGCAGGGCAAAGATATCGTCGGATTGGTGGCGAGCGTCACAACATAGGTGAGCGCAAGCCACTGATAATAATTTTTCATGGCTTGTCCATCCACATGTGTGGCATAGAGCTGTGTCCATGGGAAAGGTGAGATAGGCGTGACAGGCGAAAGTATCAGATCATATTGCTCGAAGGCTGCGGCAAATTTTTTACAAACACGTGTTTGCTCAAGGTGAGCCCAGGCCCGATCAGCCAGCGTAATCGATGCGGATATTTCCATATTGGCACGTATGTTTGGACCCAGGTTTTCAGGATTATTGCGCCAGGTGTCGGCAAATGCGGCAACAAAACTTTCCGCACGCAAAATATCGAATGCCCGGTCTGCATCGCCGAGCTGCAGATCGATTGGCTCGCAGCTGGCAACCAGAGGAGCAATTGCGGCTACTTTTTTACGGAATGTTCTGCGCATTTCCTGATCAACGATACAAACGCCAAAGTCCTCAGTAAATCCAATACGTAGCTTTGATAAATCGAGTTGTTTGATTGGCCATATCGTCGATGCATCGACTGGAAATGCAAGTGGATCAAGTGCATCCGCGCCTGTGCTAGCTGCATAAAGCATCGCTGTATCGGCTACGTTGCGCCCCATTGGCCCTAAAACAGAAATGACGGACCACCCTAGTGGACGCGCATCGTTAGGAACCATGCCTGGTGAGGGGCGCATGCCGACAATACCGCATAGTGCCGCGGGGATCCGCAGTGATCCTCCCGTATCGGATCCCGTGCAGATCGGAAACATATCGGTAGCTAGCGCAGCAGCAGACCCACCCGAGGACCCACCCGCATTCAGCGTCGGATTAAATGGATTGCCTGTCGCGCCCCATACAGGGTTGCGGGAATTTGCGCCGGCTCCCATATCCGGCACATTTGTTTTCGCGGTGACAATGGCACCCGCGCCGCGTAATCGCGCGATCAGACTGTTGTCTGTCTTGGGGATGTTTCCACGCAAACCAATATTGCCATAAGTAGTGAGGAGTCCTTTTGTATCCTGCAGGTCTTTGGCCCCGAGCGGCAGACCATGCAACAAGCCCAGACTGTCACCGCGCAAAACGGCCGCTTCGTCTTGTTTGGCGCCTGCACGTGCGCCTTCGAAATCCGTCGCGCAAATGGCATTGATAGCAGGATTGATTTTTTCAATCCTGTCGATGCAGGCATCCATGAGCTCTACGGGAGAGATCTGGCGGCTGCCAATCAGTCGGCGTAACTCTACGGCGGATAGTTCGGGGAGGCTCATGGATGTAATCTCTTAATTAAATAAATGAATATCAGGAATTAAATCACGTTCAGTGCTTGACGCAGGTGTTTATCCTTGCGAGTATCTCTCTATGAAGATACTCCTCGCAAGAATGAATCACGAGACCAATACGTTCTCGCCCGTCACCACTCCGCTGAAATCATTTGGCGATGATGGCCCCTTATATGGTCAGGCTGCATACGATGCGTCTAAAGGCACGCGGACCGCAATAGCCGCCTTTATAGATCTTGCCGAGCAGGCTGGGCATGAGGTGGTTGTAGCGATTACTGCGACAGCCAATCCTAGTGGTCGGGTCGCAGCCGAGGCCTACACACATATTACCGATTCGATTGTTGCGGCAGCGACTGGTTGTGATGCTGTCATGCTTGATTTGCATGGCGCGATGGTGGCCGAAAATGCGGATGACGGAGAGGGCGCATTACTTGCGCGCGTGCGGGCAACGCTGCCTCATGCGCCAATCGCTGTAGCACTTGATTTGCACGGCAAAATGACGCCTGAGATCGCCAATAATGCCGACGTAGTGGTGAGTTTTAAAACGTATCCCCACATTGACATGTACGAAACGGGCGAGCATGCAGGCCGATTGTTGCTTGATATGATCGCAGGCCGGACAAAGCCTGTGATCGCCTGGCGCAGACTCCCGCTGCTGGTGCACACGTTGCGCAGCCGGACTGACATTGGTGCGATGCACGATGCGGTACAGATGGCGAAAAATGCTGAACAAAGTGGACTACTAGGCGTATCCGTCCTGGCTGGATTTTCTTTGGCAGATATCGCAGCACCTTGTATCAGTGTGATTGTCGTGGCTGACGGTGATCAACTCGAAGCCGAAAATACCGCAGACGATATCGCAAATTTTATTTGGGAAAACCGTGATGGCTTTGTGTATGAAAGTGAGCCATTGAGCCAATCGATCGCACGTGCGCAGATCGAGGCCGTCAAGCCTGGCGCAAAGCCAGTGCTCTTGCTCGACCATGGCGATAATTGCATGTCGGGAGGTACTTGTGACGACATGAATGTGCTGCACGAAGCGCTCGCACAGGGGTTAACGGATATCGTTGTCGGACCAATTTGTGATCCAGAAGCTGTTGAACAAATGATTGCGGCGGGTGTGGGAGCAAAGCTTACGGTTAAAGTGGGTGACAAGGTGCCTTTGACACAATTAGGTATCACCCCGGTTGCACGTACGTTGACAGGAACTGTTGGGCGTATCACCGATGGTGAGTATGTAATTTCAGGCCCAACTTACACGGGGCAGCGTATCCGCATGGGACGCACGGTCAGGTTTGATTGCGAGCAGGCTCAGGTGATGGTCACTGAAACACCTCAGGAACACTGGGATCTCGGGATCTTTGAGCATATTGGAATTGATCCGACCAAACACCGATTCGTTCTGTTGAAATCCCGTATGTATTGCCGTCCTGTTTTTGTACCTGTTTCAAAGGCAGTCGTAGAGTGTGATGGCGGGGGCGTGACGAGCTCGGATTATTCTCGTTTTCCGTTTAACAGGATTAAACGGCCTGTATATCCGCTTGATGCAGACACCACGTACTCACCTAACGATTTGAAAAAATAGGCAGTATGCAAATGAATAATTATGAAACTTTTAATGCCGGTAATGTAGTGTTGCAATCAGGCATTACTTTCAGAGATGCCAAGCTCGCTTACAAAACCTACGGATCGCTTAACGCCGATAAGACCAATGCCATCATCTATATGACGTCGTTTGGTGCCCATCACACGGACATTCTCTGGATGGTTGGGTCAGGTTTGGCGTTAGATACAGATAAATATTTCGTCATTATTCCCAACCTTTTTGGGAATGGTTTGTCATCATCGCCGAGTAATGCTGTGGAGCCATTTTCAGGGGATCGCTGGCCGAATTTCACTATTGCAGACAATGTATTCGTTCAGCACAAACTCATTACAGAAATATTTGGGATTCAATCCTTAGCGCTGGCCTGTGGCTGGTCGATGGGGGGGGTGCAAGCTTATGAATGGGCTGCGGCTTATCCGGCAATGGTCAAACGGTTAGTCGTGAGCTGTGGTGCTGCCAAATGCTCACCGCACAATCAGGTTTTCATCGAAGGTGTCAGATCAACGCTGACGACCGACCCAGCTTTTCAAAACGGTCACTTTATTAGCCGCCCTGAGCGTGGTCTGCGGGCCATGGCGCGTAATTATGCTGCAATGGCCATGTCGCAAACATTCTATCGTCAAGAAGCCTGGCGCGATGCCGGATTTTCTTCCTTAGAAGATTTTCTCGTCATGTCGTGGGAGGCGAACTTTTTAAAACGAGACGCTAATAATTTACTTGCGCAGATGTGGGCTTGGCAGCATGCAAATATTGCCGCTAACAAACGTTATAACGGTGACTTTACCGCTGCTTTGAAAGCGATCACCGCGAATGCATTGATTATGCCGAGCGTCACTGATCTCTACTTTCAGGTCGAGGACAATCGACTCGAAGTTGAGCAGATGCAACGCGCCAGGCTGTTGCCCATCGAGTCTGTCTGGGGGCACCGCGCAGGGCTACCAACGGCAAACAAGCACGATGCGGCCTTCATAACCGCTGCGATTAAAGAGCTGTTAAATCAGGACTGAGCGCGACCAAACGCGTAGCCACGACCGGGAGCCGCGGCGAGTAGGGTTTGAGTATAGGGGTGTTGTGGGTTGATAAAGACATCATTAATCAAACCTTGCTCTACGATATTGCCGCGTTGCATCACAATGACGCGATCGCAGATCTGGCTGGCGACACGCAAATCATGCGTGATGAACAATATTCCGATCCGTAATTTTTGTTGAATATCGTTGAGTAAATCAAGAATTTGAGCTTGGACAGAGACATCCAGTGCAGATACCGCTTCGTCTGCAATCAATACCTGGGGGTCGCAAGCAAGTGCACGCGCAATGGAGATCCGTTGCCGTTGTCCACCTGAGAATTCACTAGGGTATCGGTGAAGTGCTTCAGGCTTGAGGCGAACGAGATGCATTAACTCCTCAGCGCGCGCCCAGGCCTTTTCGAACGAAAGGCCAAAGTTTATAGGGCCTTCAATAATTGACTGACCTACTGTACGACGCGGATTGAGTGATCGATAAGGATCCTGAAATACAACCTGTACAACGCGTCTGAACGGATATAACTCTCGTCCAGAGATAGACGCGACAGATAATCCATTCGCATAAATATCTCCAGATGTTGGTTCGATTAAACGCGCGATACATCTAGCCACAGTAGATTTGCCCGATCCCGATTCACCTACGATCCCGACTGTTTCGCCAGGCAATACTTGTAGGGTTATGTCATTTGCCGCTGCGACGGTATGTTTGCGCGCAGGCCATGATCCTGTGATATAGGTTTTTTGTAGATTTCTGGTTCTGATTAATGGCTCGGCGTGCTGTATCGGCGGCCGTGCGCGTGGAATGAGACCAGGTACTGCAGATAACAACATCTGCGTGTAGGTTTGGGCAGGTTGTTGCAAGACTTGCTGCGTCTGACCCTTTTCGATCATTTCACCTAATTGCAACACGACAACCTGATCGGCGATTTCGGCGACCACACCTAAATCGTGTGTGATGAAGAGTACGGCGGTATCGCTGCCTCTCTGCAGTTCAGCGATTAATTTTAAAATTTCCGCTTGCGTCGTAACATCCAGCGCCGTTGTCGGTTCATCGCAGATCAATAACGCAGGTTTTAAAATCAATGCCATCGCGATGACAATACGTTGGCGTTGACCTCCTGAAAGCTGATGAGGATAGGAGCGATACATGCGCTCTGGATCTGGAAGTTTGACTTGATTGAAAATGTCCAGAATCCGTGCATGCCGCTCAGCTTTGTTCATCTTTGTATGCTGAATCAGCATCTCATCAACTTGCTGCCCACATGTCATGATGGGATTGAGCGCGGTCATGGGCTCCTGAAAGACCATCGCCATCGTCGAGCCGCGTAGCTTTTTCAGACGTGTTTCGGATAAGCTTAATACATCCTCACCTAATAGTTTTAAGACGCCATGACTGGGTATCAGGGTTTTGGGTAAGAGACCCATGACGGCTTGGGCAATCACAGATTTCCCAGAGCCCGACTCACCTACCAGGCAAACAATTTCGCCTTTATTTACTGAAAAAGAAATATCACGCACGGCGTAAGTGCGGTCCGCACCGGCGGGCAAGTTGATCGAGAGTTGTTCTACAGATAAAACGGAAGTATTCATATCAACCTCCGCGCTTATTGAATTTAGGATCAAGGGTATCGCGCAGACCATCACCAAGAATATTGACTGACAGTACAGTCAAAGCAAGAAAAATACCGGGAAATAAAACTGTCTGCGGAAACTGATTGAATTGCATTCTTCCGTCAGCCATGATGTTGCCCCACGTCGGAATATCTGGCGGCAAGCCTACACCCAGAAAGGAAAGAATGGCTTCAACAAGAATGGCTGAAGCGCACACATAAGTGCCTTGCACCAGTAACGGGGCTATCGCATTAGGAAGTATGTGACGCCAAAGTATTTTGAGCGTTGGTGTGGCTAGAGAAATAGCGGCCTCTACGTATGATTCTTCGCGAATAGTGAGTACAACGGAGCGCACGAGTCTGGCTACTCGGGGAATCTCTGGGATCGTGATTGCAACAATGACAGTTAAAATCGTAGGCCGCCACAAAGCCATGAGCGTAATCGCGAACAAGATACTGGGTATTGCCATCACGCTGTCCATCACACGCATGATGATGTTATCCAAACGGCGAAAATATCCTGCTGCAATACCTAGTACCATGCCACAGGCCAGCGCTAAGCAGGCAACGGCGATTCCAACAGTGATTGAAATCCTCGCTCCGTAGGCAATCCTGCTCCAGGTATCTCGTCCCAGGCTATCCGTGCCCATAAAAAAATAATGCTCAAACGAGTCGCCGGACAAATCGTTAAATTCCGCACGCGTGCCTGGCAAAAGATTGGCGCTTGAAGGATCCATGGCGACTGGGTCAATCGTTCCAAGCCAAGGCGCACAAACGGACATGACAACGAGCAGGCACAACACAGCGCCACCTATCCTGACCGACCAGTTAGATAGAACACGCTGCCAGAGAGGTTTGCGAAGCTTTGCTGTGGGGATTGGTTCGGCCGCTGCGGGGGAATTTATGTTGGAAGATGTTTGCATGAGTAACCTGGCCGTGCATTAATAGCGAATACGTGGATCGAGAATGACATAGCTCAGATCGACAAGTAGGTTAATCAGGACATAGACAAAGGAAAAGAATAACGTGATGCCTTGAATCAAAGGAAAATCCCGGCTGAGTACCGCATCAACCGTTAATTGACCTAAACCTGGTATCGCATAGACGGTCTCAGTCACCACGACACCTCCGATCAATAAACCTATGCCAATCCCAATCACAGTAATAATCGGAACCGCAGCATTCGCTAAGGCATGACGCGTCAATACACGCAACTCGGAAATCCCCTTTGAGCGCGCTGTACGGATATAGTCTTCGCTTAACGCTTCGGCAACAGATGCTCTGGTGACGCGCGCGATCAGTGCCAGATAAATAATCGACAGGGTGATCGCAGGGAGAACCAAATGAGAAAGCCATTTCCAAAAACCTTGGGCGATCGGCGCATATCCCTGGACCGGTAATAGTTGCCAGTGCAGCGCAATCATCCAGATGAGCAGGTAGCCAATTACAAAAGACGGTATTGAAAATCCAACGACAGAAAAGCCCATCAGCGCACGATCTAACCATCCCCCATGACGCCAAGCTGCAATAACACCAAGCGGGACGGCTAGTGCAATAGTGACTATTAATGTCAGAAACGAGAGCGATAAAGTCGGTCCTATCCGTTGCGCGATGAGTTGTGTGACGGGTCGTTTCATATAATATGACTCGCCTAAGTCTCCTTGAAAGACTTGCACCGCCCATTTGTAAAATTGAACGGGTAGTGGCTGATCCAGCCCGAGACTGGCTCGGATATTGGCGATGTCTGCGCTAGATCCGTTGTTGCCAACCAGCGAAGCTGCAGGATCACCAGGAGTCAATCGCAACATCAGGAAAACAATGATTGCTACGATCAATAGGACGGGGATGGTAGAAAGTACGCGCCGAATAATAAAGAAAAACATGGCAATAAGATCCCCGGAATACATCGCCGCGTAGATAAGACTTCAATAAAATATTCGTCTTCGCTACACGGCGATGGTCTTCAGTTCTTTTTTAAATTCCAAAAAACATTGACAGGTGCCTGAACCAAACCAGTGACTACACCTTTACGCAAGACTGAATAAAAGTCAAAGTTACCGAGTGGAGCAAAAATACCCATTTCATAGACTTCAATCTGAATCGCAGCTGCAATTTTTTTGCGCGCTGCGTCGTCGGTTGCTGCCATGTAGTCAGTCTTGAGTTGCTCAAGTTTTGGATCTGTTGTCCAGCCAAACCAGCCTTTCTCGCCATTGCCCGTAAGGGGAGGGAAGAATAGTGGATTCATCGTGTCGCCAGGTGACCAGCCGGTGATGAACATATTCCATCCACCTTTATCGGCCGGCTCCTTGATTGTGCGACGCGTCACCAGGGATGACCAGTCCATTGCCTGCATATCCACATTGAATCCGGCCTGTTTCAGCAACTGTGCCATCACGGGAGGGAATTTGTTGATCACAGCGAAATCTGCAGGGTAGAGCAGAACGACAGGCTTACCGTCGTAGCCAGCTTCTTTGAGTAGTTTTTTTGCCGCTTCAAATTGTGGTTTGCCAGTAAAGTAAGCCGCGTCAGCAGAGGCAATCGGCGAGTCGCAAGGGAAAATAGATACGCATGTGCGATAGAGGTCTTTGTTGACAAGCTGCGCACGCAACAGGGCTTCCTGATTGATTGCCATGATTGCTGCCTGAGCAATTTTTGGATTGTCAAAAGGTGGAACCAGGTGATTCAGATGCAAATCAAATAGCCCTGCAGGCGTAGGTTTGATCAGCTCAAGCTTAGGATTGGCCTTGAATGTCGCGTATTGCTCGGCAGGCATCCATTCAATCATATCGATTTCATCGTTAGCGATGGCATTAGACATGGTTTGGGCGTCTTTCAGGATGACCCACTCGACCCGATCCACGAATACTTGTTTTCCACCAGCGGTGCCAGATGCGGGTTCGCTACGCGGTACATAGCTTGTGTTTTTTGTATAAACAATTTTTGCACCAGGACTGTACTCATCCTGTTTGAATACATAGGGACCGGAGCCGATGTACTCAGTGATCTGTTTGTCTGCAGGTGTTGAGGCGGCAGACTTTTCCATGATGAATGCTGCGCTGCCTGAAGGTTTTGAAAGCGCATCGAGCACCATCGGAAATGGTGTTTTGAAAATCATTTTGAAACTATTGTCATCGATCGCGTCAAAAGAGGACATTGCTTCGAACATTTTCTGACCGAACACATCGCGTTTGCCCCATCGCGTAATGGAGGGAATCACATCCGCGGACGTGACAGGCTTGCCGTTACTGAAGGCAAGTCCTTTACGTAACGTGAAAGTCCATGTCAGACCATCAGGAGACGTTGAGTAAGTATCAACCATTTGTGGTTGAACTTTACCTTGACCGTCCAGACCAAAGAGCGTGTCGTAAATCATGTATCCATGATTGCGCGTCACGAATGCAGTGGTCCAAATAGGATCAAGAATTTTTAAATCAGCCTGAGGAACAACACGAAGAGTTTTAGTGAGGTCTTGGCTGTGTGCAGTAGTTAAGGCGCCGACAGCAAGCGCACTCACTATAAATTTTGAGAGAATTCGGTTCAACATGCGGCACCTTTATCAAAGAATGTTTGCTCATCCTAGCATTCAAAATTTATGAAATCCAATCGTCTTTTTATGCTCGATTGCAGTGCAAATCGAAGGAGTTGGGCTGAGCTGAAACGACCTCGTGCAAGCCATTCCAAGTGCCTGTGAAATAAGGTTTTTTGCAACACAAGCATGATTTAAAAAACAATATAATTTTTAAAATGCCCAAAAGCGTGCATGGCACGCATCGCAATGAAGCCCAAGTATTTTTATGAACGTAAGATTTAAAGATAGAATGAACTATCTATGTGGAGCCAACAAAATGAATCCAATCGAAGTAATCGCTGGAAATATTAAAAAGAATAAAAATCTTCGTGCTGGCATTACTTATGTCGTTGAAGGCGAGGTGCATATTGTGAAAGGCGTGACCTTAACCGTCGAAGATCGCGTGACGATATTGCTGGTCAATGGTGTGTTTCCCAGGAGCCTCGTTCGACGTTCAGTGCTGATTTTTGACCAAGGCTCCAAGCTGTCGGCTAAACGTTTTTACGTTAAAGCCGCCGATATCAACCACAAACCGGTTAAGCATTCTGACAACGGCGGAATCTGGTTTTTAGGTAATTTCAATGATGCCAGCAAAGATGGCGTATCTGTCAAAGTCAATCGCAAAAATCCACTCTCAGCTTTTAAAGCGGATATGGTGGCAGCCTATTATTTAGGTCGCAAAGATACGTACATAAGTAAAAAAACCGGTAAAGAACTTGATATTGGTGATGATATAGATGGCGTATCGGTGTTAGGTGTTGGTCCTGCAGAATGGAACATCTCAGAGGTCCGTAGTCACTATTCAGGAGATGACGGCTTTGACGTAACAAACTCCCACATCAAGCTTGACCGTCTGGAGGTTAAACATCCTACCGAGGATGGCATGAATGTTAGTAGCAGCCGTGTTGAAATCCACAAGAGCTTATTACTGGATGTTCGTAAGACGACTGAAACGGATCGCGACTTATTTGACCTTGAGACGGATGATGGCGCATCCTTTGTTGAGCTCTACAGGCGCTGCTGGGTTAGGCTGGATGGTGTGTTTGGTGATCAGGTTGTGTTGAGCTCGAAAGAGATGCCAAAGCCCAACACAAAAGATGATAATGAAAGACACTATTCGTTTAGCGGGCAGTTGAAATCCTCTGCGCTTGTTTTCTCGATTGACGAAGACTAGTTTTTTGATTCTAAGGCCTTGAGCTCTTCGAGCCTGGCTTGCCCGCGGGCTCGAATTTGCCTCAGGGTTGTCATGCGCATGGCGTAGAACTGTCCGAGATCCCCATCGTCAAACCATCTGCTAGTCATGTCTTTTTCTAGATCATCAAATTCATCCAAATGGTGTTGAACTTGCTCTGCGGTGGTCGCAGCGTAGAGATCTTCTTCAATATCTCGAACATCCTGCCAAAAATCGCCAAGCAGTTTTTTGGAAGGAAATACCCGCCAGTTGCTGAAAAACTTAAATAGAGGGTATATCAATGCGATGAGTGTGAGCACAACGACCCAGGCCTGATTAAAGAGTGAGGCAATTGCAAGTGGGAAATACTCAAACACATCCGGTATGCCAGTGCTGTAGTATTGATTTGCAATTGTGCTCAAAGGCATGCTTTGATCCAGATATGCCGGGAAAAAGCCCTGCTTTGCAAAAAACTGATTGCGATCATTGCTAATTTTTTTTGCGGCCATCATGAACAACCACTGGTGGACAGGATGCGTCGTTTTCTCAACCAGCAGTGTGACGGTCGAAGAAACCATCTCCGTATCTTTTGACGGGAA
>CAIPID010000004.1 GCA_903865015.1 uncultured beta proteobacterium
AATGCCACAGATTGCTTGAGAGCCTCATTTTAATTGGATTTAGATGCAAAATAAATTGAATCTGTAAAATGCATTTGATAAGATTATTTCTATGCAAATCAGACGCCAACTCCCAAATAATGTTGCTGAATTACAAGCGATGTTGGCGGCACAGCATTTAGCGTTTGATGCGCTGCTGTCAGAGCATATAGAAATTAAAAACGAGCGCGATACGCTCAAGAAATCAAAGGCAGATGCTCAAGAAGAAATCAAGCGCCTGAGTCTGCTCATCGCAAAACTCAAACGCATGGTGTTCGGTCAGAAGTCTGAGAAGCTGAGTATTCAGATCGCACAGCTCGAGCTTGAGCTCGAAGAGTTACACATTACCCAGGGTCTCAGGCTTTCCGCTGTTGATGCTGTTGAGTTAACCGAACCGTTTGAGCGCAGCGCACCGAAGCGTCGCCCTTTACCCGAGCACCTGCCACGCGATATTCATACTCATATGCCTGCCCAGGCTGCTTGCCCAGATTGCGGCGGTGATTGGAAAATACTAGGCGAAGACGTAAGCGAAGTCCTTGAGTACGTGCCTGCAAGCTACCGTGTTGTTCGTCACGTGCGCCCACGATTGACCTGCACGTGCTGTGATCGTATGGCACAGGCGCCTGCACCAAGTCGTCCGATTGCGCGCAGCTACTTCGGCCCCGGTTTGATTAGTCACGTAATCGTGTCAAAGTACATGGATCATCTGCCGATCTATCGCCAGTGCCAGCAGGCTGCGCGCGAGGGCATCGAGTTAAGCGAAAGCACGTTAGGCGATGTGGTGGGTGGTGCACATCAATTAATGCGCCCGTTGATGGATGCTCTCCAGCGTTATGTCTTTGCCGCTGCAAAACTCCATGCAGACGACACCCCGATCGATGTCCTTGCACCAGGCAACGGCAAAACAAAACAGGGTCGACTCTGGGTCTACACACGAGACGACAGACCGGCGGGTGACAAAGAAGCTCCTGCGGTGTGGTTTAGATACTCCCCTGATCGTAAGGGGATTCATCCTCAAGCTCACCTGAAAGATTACACGGGTGTGCTGCAAGCAGATGCGTATGCTGGTTACAACCCAATTTACGAATCTGGCCGTGTACTTGAGGCGGCCTGTTGGGCACACGCCAGACGAAAGTTCTACGATATCCACACAGCGCAACCGACGCCGATCACAACCTATGTATTGGCACAGATCGGGGATCTGTACAAAATTGAAGCAGGTATCCGAGGAAGCCCGCCCGAACGCAGGCGAGAAGTCAGGCAAGAGTACGCAAAACCGATTGTTGAGGCACTAAATACGTGGCTCAATGAACAGCTGTCGACCCTGTCGCGTAAGTCCGTGACAGCGGATGCGATCGGCTATGCCATGAATCAGTGGCAGGCACTGACACGCTATCTGGATGACGGTCGAATCGAGATCGACAATAATGCTGCAGAGCGTGCCTTGCGTACAGTCGCCTTGGGTCGTAAGAACTATCTGTTCCTCGGATCCGATGCAGGCGGCGAGCGTGCAGCGACAATGTATAGTCTACTTGGTACGGTCAAGCTCAACGGCATGAATCCCGAAACATACCTCAGGCATGTATTGAGCGTGATCGCCGATTACCCAGTCAATCGAGTCGACGAGTTACTGCCATGGAATCTGAACCTAAAAGACGAAAGTCTGCTCAAGGCAGCATAAGTCACGCTACCGATTCTATCGGCTGCAGTCACATCGAAGAATTGATCCGTAGGGGTGGTCAAATTATGATCGGCACGATGCAGCCGATCAAACATTCTGCTGTGGCTCATGATGGAAAACGCACGCTTGCAATGCTGCGTTACGAATCGACTGAATCATTAAGCTCAATCCTGACTCGACTTGACGACGCCATCAAGTCGGCTAAAGCGACCGGACAGCGCGTGGATGAGATAAATTCACCGGAAAGTGACACCCGCTATAAATACCGATGAGTCAAGACGGTATTCACCGGAGGCTTACGCGCCGAGCGGCTAACCAGATCCAAATCCCATCGTGAACAAGTACCTTCATTCGGTTGGCGCGACGATTGGCAAACAGGTAGGCGTGATTAGGATGCGCCGCGCCAAACACCCTCACCACGCGAGCCAGAGCCGTATCGGTGCCTGCACGCATATCCATCGGTTCAGTTGCAATCCACACTGCGTCAATCCGAATCATTGAGCGATCTCACGCAACCAGATCAAACAAGAGTGACTCGCCTGCAGAGGCCATTTAACTTTCACCGTCGCGTTTCCCTTCTGAACTTCAACTTCAATACATTGCCCTGCGGACTTAGGCGTTGGCTGTGGAGCAGGGACGTTAACAGGT
>CAIPID010000005.1 GCA_903865015.1 uncultured beta proteobacterium
CAGCACTCCATAGCGTGCTGGCTGCGCTCATTTGTGATTGAGGAATATCTGCATAGGCAAGTGTTGCGAGAGATGTAAATTGCATCGACCGGGCCAGTCCATAGACAAATACAACAATCAGAATCCAGAGCAGCGGCGTTGACGGGGTAAGCAAGCCACAGGCAATAGTGGAAACAGAGGCAACCAAGACATCAATAATACAAACAGTCCGAAAGCCCCAGCGTTGCAAAATCGGGGTGGTGAATGCTTTCATTCCAAAGTTACCAATTGCGCTCGCAAGTAGAAGCAATCCGGAATGAAAAGCCGACATGCCAAAACCAATCTGAAAAATCAAAGGCATTAAATATGGAACCGCGCCAATACCGATTCGAGTGATTGAACCTGTGATAACTGTCACTGAATAGGTCGGCACCTTCAGGGTCGAGTAATCAATCAGGGGATGCATGCGGTTGGATGCGTGCCGGTATGTAATGACGCCCAGAATCAAACCCGAAACGACGCAGGAAATTGCAACCCATATGTTGGCGTCTTGCTGACTAGCTAGTTCGGTACCATAAAGAATGGCCGTTAATGTTGCACCGCTGAGCAAAAATCCAACTATGTCCAAGGGTTTTCTTTCAGTTGAGCGCTCGTTCGGTACAAGTGCGATGGCTGCTATCAGTGCCGCAATTCCAAACGGCACATTCAAGAGAAAAATCCACTCCCAGGAAGCATAGGTGGTAATGAAGCCGCCAATGGGTGGACCAACAACCGGAGCCGCGATGGCCGGCCATGTGATTGTTGAAATAGCCTGCATGAGTTGGCTTTTTTCAGTGTTGCGCACAACAATCAAACGCCCTACGGGGACCATTAATGCGCCACCCATACCTTGCAGAATGCGTGCGGCCGTAAAGGTCTCAACACTGAACGATAAGCCACACAGAATGGATGCGAGTGTGAACACCACAATTGCGCTGCAAAAAACATTACGCGAACCGTAGCGGTCAGCCACCCAGCCACTGATGGGGATAAAGACTGCTAGCGCCAGCATGTAGGCTGTCATGCCCATACTGACTTCGTTTGGACCTACGCCAAATGTTTCCGCCATTTGCGGCAGAGCCGTCGCGATGACCGTAGTGTCCAGATATTCCATGAAAAAGGTCGCTGCCACAAGATAGGGCAGCATCATGGCGTGTGATTTTTTAATGGGTTGAGGATTCATATCAAAAATTAATCCGTGAATGCATACCATTGTTTGATAGCGGCCCATGCCTCTTCGGTTGAATCAACAAAGGTAATGATATTGAGGTCTTCCCGATCGATCAGGCCTTCTTCTAGTAATAAATCAAAACGGATCACACTTTGCCAATGTTCGCGACCAACCAAAATAACGGGAAGCGCTCCTATTTTTTTAGTTTGAATCAAAGTGAGCACTTCGAAAATTTCATCGAAAGAACCAAAACCGCCCGGGTAAACAACAATCGCTCTTGCTCGGAGCAAAAAGTGCATTTTGCGCAATGCGAAATAATGAAACCGAAAACACAGGGCGGGAGTGATGTATTTGTTTGGGGTCTGCTCACGGGGCAAACTGATATTGAGACCGATTGAAAAATCACCCGCCTCAAAAGCTCCACGGTTAGCGGCCTCCATGATGCCGGCCCCACCGCCCGTGCAGATATGCAGACGTTTTTTAGGGCTGGATTGCATCAAATTGTGTGTCGCGACAATGTGGCCGAATTCCCTTGCTGACTCATAGAAAGCACTATTCTTTAGCGCGTGTTCTGCTTTGCTCCGTGAAAATTCATCCGCTGCATTCGCAAGCATTGTCTCGGCAGTTTGTTTGCTGACAAAGCGTGCCGAGCCAAAAACAACAATGGTATGGTCAATATCGTTTTCACGCAGGACAAGATCAGCTTTTTGTAGTTCGAGCTGAAACCTAATCCCTCTTTCTTCTGCTCGGTTGATAAATTCCTGATCAGCAAAAGCGAATTTATACGAGTCGCTCGCCTCTTGGAGCGAGCGTGGATGGGCTGTCTTTGCAACAAATTGAGCAGCTGTCTCAGCATTATCATCAGGAATTTTAGCGGCCATCGATCTACCTTTACTGTCTGAATAAATCTACAAATTCACTCTGCACTGACTATACAGTGTCATTCTGTCCTAATATTCTAAAAAAACATATCGCCTCAAAAAACTAAAATATTTTTGTCAGAAACAGGATCCAAATATG
>CAIPID010000006.1 GCA_903865015.1 uncultured beta proteobacterium
CTGAATCAAATATTTCAACCCGGGCATACGCACCAATACGGTGCAAAAAATACTCCGTAAGCACTGTAAACAGTCGCTATAAAAATCGTCACTCCCATGCCATACTCCGGTTATCTTGCAGC
Source organism: uncultured beta proteobacterium (assembly GCA_903865015.1). GTDB lineage: Bacteria > Pseudomonadota > Gammaproteobacteria > Burkholderiales > Burkholderiaceae_B > Zwartia. The sequence goes on from CAIPID010000006.1 coordinate 123, forward strand.
TCACCTAATTATTTAAGGACAGTGCGTCATGTCGATCTCAATGTCACGCGAAGAACTGGATCGCGCCTACAACAACTCTCTAGCTGTTGCTGATAGCGCAAAAATTATTGAGGCATGGGGAGTGGCGAGCAATGCTGTTCGCGCAAACAATGCATCACATAACGACCTGTCCTATGGTGATGGTCATACGATATCCTTCGATTACTTTTCCGCAGGTATCAACACACCTGTTGTGGCGTTCATTCATGGCGGTTTCTGGCAAAACCGTGCCAAGAGTGATTTCACTTTTCTGGTACCTGCAATCGTTCAAGCAGGTATCAGCGTGGCAATGCTTGGCTACAGGCTCGCGCCGTTTGCAAAAATGAATGAGATTGTCGAGGATGTCCGCACGGGTATTCGCGCGGTCATTGCACATGTCACCCAAGAGCAAGGGCAGTGCCCTGACATCTGGGTCACGGGTTGGTCAGCGGGCGGACACCTCGCCGCCATGGTGCTTAATGAGCCTGGCGTAAAAGGCGTGACGGCGATCAGCGGAATTTACGATCTCGAACCGATGCGCCACTGCTACATCAACGACAAGCTGGCATTAGATGAAAAAATGTCAAAAGACTATTCGCCAATGCTATTGCCACAAACCTCCGACAAAATAATTGACTTATTTGTTGGGGGTGCTGAGTTGGGTGAAATGCAGCGTCAGACAATCGACTTTGCTGGCTATCGTAAAAAATGTGGCGCGCCTGGTATGTACAACAACCTGCCTGGCTTGAATCACTATACGATTCTGGACGAACTAGGACACAATAACGGAAAAATCCTGGCTTCGATTAAGGCTCGTGTCCTTTAGCGCAAAATTCCGTACTAAGAATGGAACAGATTTTTCTCAATCGTAATGGCTCCATACGCGTCGAAGTATGGAGCGTTTACATCGTCATTCTGTTGCTCAACATCTGTGCCTGGAGCGGGGCATTACTGCTATTCCAACAGCATCCTTTACTACTTGGTACGGCGCTCTTATCTTTTGGATTAGGCCTGCGCCATGCCGTGGATGCTGATCATATTGCTGCAATTGATAACGTTACCCGCAAATTGATCCAGACAAACCAACGTCCAATTGGTGTCGGATTTTTCTTTGCGCTGGGTCACTCTACGATTGTTTTACTTGCTTGCATAGCGATTGCCTGGACGACAGCCCAGCTCTCGTCACGCTTTGATGACTTCAAAGAAATCGGCAGTTTGATCGGTACACTAGTTTCTGCATTTTTCCTGTTTGTCATCGCTGCCGTTAATGCTCTGATCTTGTGGTCGACCTACAAAACCTGGCGACGCTATAAACAAACAGGCCGCTACACAGAAGAAAGTATTGATTTACTCGCCCCGAACGGTGGACTGCTCGGACGATTGATCAAACCCGTCTTTCGTTTGATTTCACGTAGCTGGCACATGTATCCCATGGGGTTTTTGTTTGGGTTGGGATTTGATACCGCGACCGAAATTGCCTTGCTCGGCATCGCGGCAACACAATCGACAGCAGGACTCTCCCCCTGGGCGATAATGATTTTCCCACTGCTCTTTTGTGCGGGCATGACGCTTGTTGATACGCTGAATGGTCATTTGATGATTGGCGCATATGGCTGGGCACAAGCACAACCCGAAAGAAAAATCCTCTACAACCTGACGATCACGGCCATTTCCGTTCTCACTGCACTCGTCATCGGACTCGTCGAAGTCGTCAGCCTAGCGGGAGATAAGTTACAGCTTCAAGGTTTTTTTGTAGATACCGCCGACTCAATCAGTGAGCATTTTTCAATATTAGGTTACGGCATTGTTGTGCTTTGCATGTTAGCTTGGACGATTTCAGTATTTCTGAGTCGAACAAAGCGTCAAAGCAAAGTGCTATGATTTTGGCACTGTGAAAAACAATAAAACCAAATCATTCTGGATATGGTTGACCGCCATTGCAATGCTGATGGCGGCACTCATGCCCACGCTTTCCCAAGCTGCCCGCGCGCAGTCTGGAGCAGATTTGCTTTCGCCCATCTGCACAAGCACAGGGATGAAATGGTTTGACGCAAGCACGGGCGAGATTCGCGAACAAACAGCTCAAAATGATACGGACTCAGCCACTGAGCATTGCGCCTGGTGCAGCGTTCATCCCGTTGCCTTATTTGCACAAATCAGCACCACCCCACCCTTATTTCTTGAGTTAGCAGAGACTTCGCTTCCCATTCATCGGGTCGTGAGTAGCCCCTTCGCGTGGCCCCCCTCCCACCCCAGAGCACCGCCCTCAGTCGCTTAACGCGACACGGATACAAAATCCTACCGCCTTGACGTAGTTCAGGGAGACACAGGATTGAGGACGTGTCTGAATTGTTATTGCCCAACGTCTAAGACGTTGCCAAATATCTATTTCAGCATCTGGAATTTTGTTATGAAAACAATGCATTCGCTGCGCTCGTTCTGGGCGTTATCACTGCTGCCAATCTGCACGATAGTTGGAGCTCAATCGACCTCATCAATCCCAACGGACAGCACGACATACACCACAATCACGGTCACGGCCGGCCGAGGTAGCGAACTCGAAAACCTCCCCATCAGCACTACCGTCGTCCCGCGTGAAGAAGTCCTCAACAGTCCTGAACAACAAACAGATCAGATCATTAATAAAATCCCCGGGGTTTTTATTAATCAGATTCCTTCGACTTCGCTTCACCCAACTGGCAGCACCTTCAGCATCCGCGGGTTTGGTACCAGCACCAACGTCAATACACTGGTGATGGTGGATGGCATTCCTTTTAACGATCCATTTTTTCGAACGGTTAACTGGGCACGCATTCCTAAAAACTCGATCGAAAGCCTGGAAGTTATCCGCGGTGGAGGAGCCACAAGCCTATGGGGTAACCTGGCCATGGGTGGCGTCGTAAACATCGTCACACGTCCACCACAGGACGATAAATTAAGCGTCTATGCTGACTATGGCAGTTACAACACGCTCAACACAGGCTTTTC
>CAIPID010000007.1 GCA_903865015.1 uncultured beta proteobacterium
AGCGGTTTTTTTGACTTAGTAGGGATTACTGAGGAACTACGCGGGCTTCAGTGCCTGCACCTTCGATGTAGACACGCTCTCCAACTCGCAGATTACCCGTTGGCTGAGTGACCGTGACGAGTACGCCGCTGCTGGTACGAACAAAAATCTGCTGACCTTCAACAGGCTTGTCGTAGTGTTTTTGAATTTCATTACCGGCCACTGCACCGCCGATCGCACCCAGCACCATCGCAACAGCTTTACCTGTACCAGAGCCAATCAGGGCACCAACACCTAAACCACCAAGACCACCGATGACAGCGCCAACGCCTGTATCGTGGTTGGATTTGATGGTTGTAGCAGTAATCTGCTCAACAACACCCTTGCGGATTTCAACTGGGCCAGTAGGTGCAGGAGTACAAGCACTCAAACCTACTACCATCACGAATGCAGCTACTGCTGTAGAAATTTTCTTGAACATCATGCGTCTCGCTTAAAGAATATTTGACAACTACAGACGTAAAGTTAACATAGAGTCTGTCATCTTGCTCTAAATCAGAGCACGCTTAAATACGATTGACAACTTTACAAAGAGATCAATATGAAAAAAATACTTGCTGCAACTTGTATCGTGCTCGCTGGCACGACATCTGCCATTGCACAAAGCACAGCCAAAACATCAGCAATTCCCAAAGCGCAAACATCAACCGAAGTATTCGTGCAAATGTGTGCAAATAAGGCTGATGGCGCAGCGCAGAATTTTTGCAATGGTTTTGGACAAGGTGTCTACGAGACCTACCTGATCACACGTCACCCTAAAAAGGCGCGACCTTTCATCTGCACTGAAAGTGCAGGGCTGACCCGTCAAGAGCACATTGATGCCTTCGTGAAGTGGACTGCTGCAAATCCAAAATACAACCAGCTGTCAGCTGCCGATACGATCTTGCGTTATCTGGGTGAAACCTATCCTTGCAAGAAGTAATCCGGTTGTCTCATCGTCGCATTTGATTGAATTTCAGGAGTTTCATCATGAAAAAATTTCTTTTACTCGTGCCTGTTTGCGCAGCGCTCACTATGTCGGGCTGCTCTAATATGACCACCACCCAGCAACGTGAACTGTCGGGCGGTGCAATTGGTGCAGCGGCTGGCGCTGGTATTACAGCGATAGCTGGCGGCAACCCGATCTGGGGTGCAATTGGCGGCGCAGCAGCTGGCGTACTCGGTGGTTATATTTACGACAAGAATCAGAAAAGCAATTAAGTTCTGATTGGATTGCGCTCGTTCATCGCGTAGCCCGCAAAAAAACCGGCATGTATGCCGGTTTTTTTTGTTCTTTATTTCTTGCGCTTGATATCTTTCCATCGCCGATGGACCCACCACCACTGCTCGGGATGCCGGATGATGGCTAACTCTAACGCCGCGTTGTAAGCACGGGTATTACGGGTGATTTCAGCACCAACGTCATCATCCAGTACGGGCTGCAAAGCCGGCCAGAATTTAAGCACATGGGTTCCGTCTGGTTCACGCCATGAGGCGGCAGGTAAAACAGGGGCGCCCGTTGCAAGGGCTATCACTGCCATGCTCTTATACGTGCCTGCAGTATGACCAAAAAATTCAACAGGAATGCCTTCTGGTTTGCGCGCAAACTGATCAAAAGGAAATACGATGGCATCGCCTTTTTCGATGGTTGAGACGATTTCTTCAAGCGAGCCGCGTCTGCCCACCACACCAAATCCAGCCTGATTAAAGCGACGCGTGAGCATATCGCTTAACCATTTAGGCTTGATGGGCCGACGTAAAAAGTGAATCCGACCTTTTACTTGGGGGAAATGCTCAATGCCTGCAACCGTCGATACTTCAAAATTACCAAAATGTCCCGTCAGAATCAAAATCCCGCGACCGGCCTCAAAGGCCTCGATCATTTCAGGTACGCCTTCGACGCGCACAAGAGCTTTCTTACGCGCATCAGAGAAGAACCTGAATGCGATCAGTTCTTTGAATAATGAAAGTAAATGACCATAGTGCGCTTGCGCTAACGCTTTAATCTGGTCCTGACTGACATTGGCGCCATAGACACGATTGAGGTTTTCTAGAATCACTGTGCGCCGATACGGCAGATATTTATAAATAAATCGTCCGCCGAACGAGGTCGCAATCTGCTTGGGCACGCGTAAGGCTACCGCGCTTGCGGAGGTCGCAGTGTGCGTCAGGGAAATTTTAATTTCACCGACCAAATGCCTGCCCATTACAATTTCAGCGGCAGGCGTCGCCACCACATGCGGTGCACCGTACTCATCGCGCACAACGGAAAAATCCATTGCAACGATGGCATTGAGGGCGGTCTCACGGGGAAATAATTTGAGGCATGCCTCTTTTGCTGCAAACCGGGCGGCAAGACTGGCCGCCCGGCCAGGTCCGGAACCAGCATCGGTTATTTCCTGGGCAGAAAAAAGCTTGAGCAAATCATCGGGCATGGCCTGAATCAATCGCTCGATGCGCGCGATATCTACAGTATCGACAGCGCATCCATCAGGAAATTGATCCGTTTGATTCGCGTCTTTCAAAATTTATTGAACTGCACGCAATAACAAAGCAGCATTGGTCCCTGCAAAACCACGGCAAAGTATCAGGACAACATTGCTGCGTGGCGCACGCGTTTGTGCAGATACATTAAGACCCTCGCAACCCTCTGCGAGGGTTTGCAATGACGCTATACCAGGCACAATATTTTGACGACAAGCTTCGAGTCCGACTACGGCATCGAGCAACCCAGACGTCGCGAATGAATGTCCATAAGACCATTTAAATGCAGTAACAGGCGGCATGTCGTGACCAAAGATACGCACTAATGCCGCGGCCTCTGACCGATCAGATTGCTCGGTACCATTGCCGTGCGTCACGACCATACCAACGTCGACTGCACTGAGGCCTGCATCAAGTAAAGCAGCCTCGATCGCGCGCGACAAACCATCACCATCACTGCGGATAGAAAAGATACCTTCGCCTTCGGAGGCGTCTCCACCGCCGAGGTACTCGGCCAGCACGGTCGCACCACGCGCGGCAGCGGAGTCTTCGGTCTCAAGCACAAACGACGCGGCACCCTCACCCAACACACAACCATCGTGACTGGCATCAAAGGGGCTTAGCGCGGCATGACTGATCAGACCGACGCGATCTAAATACTGTAATGTCTGGGGTTCGATTGGTGCATCGTGACTAATGGCGACCACCCGATCGGCATCACCTTCTCGCAACGCCCACGCACTTTCGATCACTGACAGCATACCGCTCGTTGTGTGATTAGTAATGCAGCCGTTAGGGCCCTTAAGCTGATGACGAATACTGACGTGGCACAGCACGTTGTTAGGCAACGAGCGCAGCAACCACATCGGGTTAACCATATTCGGGAGCTCTTGACCAAATTTTTGCAGACTATCGCCGGTCTCGGACATCAGTGGAAAGTAATCATAATTGACCTCAAAGGCGCCGCCGCCTGAGCCAACATAACAACCAGTCTGGTCAGCGTAAATCGCTGCTTCCGTTTCGTCGAGCGCGGCCAGCGCTGCGGGCAAGCCTGCCTGTTCGATCGCCTGCCCACCTGCGTAAATTCCAAACACGTCTGAGCGACGCACAAGCTTGAGCAATTTGCGATCTCCGAGGAGTTTGCCGCCGTTGTAATCAGGCACCTCAGAGGCCACTTTACAGGGCCAGGATTCTGCATCCCAAGCGGTAATGGGAGCAACTGTTGCACGGCCTTCAACGAGGGTCTGCACAATACTCGCTGGATCTGTTCCCGCGCCGCAAATGGCGCCACTACCAGTAATGACGATACGTTTCATGGTGATTACCGTCCTGCGGCGATGAGCGCCGCGGTTTCATCAGGATGACGGAAAGCGAGGCAACTATTGCTGCCACCAAATCCGAGTGAGTTCGATAACGCCATACCAATGCGCTGCTCGCGTGGCACATCGCGCACGATATTCACATCGCAATCAGGATCAAGCTGCTGCAAATTAGCATTGGGCGGCATCAAACCATCACGAATTGCCATCGCGCAAATACCGGCCTCGACCGCGCCTGCGGCGGCAATCAAATGGCCCATCACACTCTTGGTTGAGCTCACGCCAACTTCTTTCGCACGATCTCCAAACACCGCATTGACCGCAGCGCACTCGCTACGATCATTCATGGGTGTGGAGGTGCCATGTGCATTCAGATAATCGATATCGGCCATATCCGCACCAGCATCCGAGATCGCACGACGCATTGCCTGGATCGGACCATCGCCAGAAGGATGAGAATCAGTAATACGATAAGAGGACAGTGAATTGCCATCGCCTGCGAGCTCAGCATAGATCGTAGCGCCGCGCTTAACAGCACTGTCCCACTCTTCGAGCACCAGAAAACCAGCGCCCTCGCCTAAAACAAAACCATTGCGTGTCAGATCAAAAGGGCGACTGGCGCGCTCAGGGTGATCATTGTCTGAGGACACTGCAGACAGCAGGCAAAAACCCGACAAGCCAACCGGTGAAATCATCGAATCAAAACCACCGGTCAGCACGCGATCAGCCAGACCACGGCGAATCAGACGCATCGCGGTCCCCACGGCCTGACCACCCGACGCGCATGCCGTATGAACAGTCGAGCAATAGCCACGGATACCAAAACGCCGCAACAACAATGAAACACCTGCCGTAGACAAGCTGCGACTAAACGCCATCACGTCGTTGGCAACGGGCTCTTGCATAATGTTGTTCGGAATCAACTCTCCCTCGGGGGCAGCAGCGCGCTGCACAGCTGCGATCTCCGGATGGGCAACAGTCATCATCCCCGCACCCACCACACAGCCCCAACGCGTGGCGTCCTGCAAAGTCGGACGAATACCTGCATCGGCGATCGCCTGATCAGCCGCAGCTAAGGCAAAACGGTGTGCACGACTAGCGTATTTAAGTAGCTTACGGTCGTCGATCGGTGGCAGGCTATCAAAGCCTTTCACCTCAGCTGCGATACGCGTTGAGAAACCCGAAGCATCAAAAATCGTAATCGGACCCGCGCAGCTTTTAGCAGCTTTAATACGGGCCCAGGTCGATGCGGCATCCAACCCTGCAGGTGTCACCAGGCCAATGCCTGTAATGGCGACGCGACGTCTTACGCTCATGCATGTTCTCCGGAGTCCGGGGCAAAAAACATCTTTGCACCAGCAATCGTACGGCCGTCAGCTTGGGCTCCAACCTTTATCAGGATGGGTTCGGGATCATCCTCACCCGGAACAGCCGATTCGGCAAATAAATTAAGTGTCGCACCAGGCGAAGTAAAGGCACGAACCTTCACATTGGTGATGCGTGTGACATGCACAGGCTGCCCAGCGACCTCCGCAGCAATGCGCTCGGCCAGTTGCAACTGTGCATCTAGCATCAGCGTGGCTGGAAAAACAGGCCGTCTGGGGAAATGGTCTTCAAAAAATGGCGCCTGGAAGGGTACGTCAAGCTGCGCCTGGAGTTTTTGACCGGCTACATGACTTGAATCTGTCAGAACAGGGTGATCAACCCCCTTAAAAGCACCAGGCGTGCGCCCGCCCGTGGTCAGGTGGACAAAATCCGCAGCCAACGCAGCAGGGTCATCAAACTCAGAGATATCGAGCATGGAACCCAGCGTATCTAGTAGCTCCAGTACCCTTTTATCTCCCACCATGGCGTGACCGCGGTAGGTGATGGATTCTTCGTCACAGGATTCGATATCAACAATCAAATCAAGCGTATCGCCAGGCTCGGGGCGAGCAAAA
>CAIPID010000008.1 GCA_903865015.1 uncultured beta proteobacterium
CAAACCGGGTCAGGCTCAAGCGACAGTGATCACTGCGACATCGCTTGAATCCATTAGCTGGAAACAGGCACTAATCGTGGGCTTTGCGCAATGTCTGGCGATGATTCCAGGCACGTCACGTTCGGGTTCAACGATTATTGGCGGGATGCTCGCCGGAATTGAGCGCAAAACGGCCACGCAATTTTCCTTTTTCCTGGCGATGCCTACTATGTTGGCCGCAGCGTCCTACGATATGTATAAAAACGCAGGCCTGATTTCACAGGCAGATATGCTTGCGATCGCGGTAGGATTTATTACCGCATTTTTCAGTGCCTTGTTTGTAGTGCGTGCAATTCTTGCTTTTATTTCCAAGCATACCTATCGCGCGTTTGGCTGGTACCGGATTGCATTGGGGATTGTGGTCGGAGTGTGGCTGTATCGCATAGGTTAGCTGCTGCATTTTGATTTGCAGCAGCCTTTTTGCATTGACTAACCTGAGTATTAAGACACCAGGTATTAATTCACGCCATGCAGTTCCACATCAAACACCAGGGTTGCATTGGGAGGAATCACGCCGCCCGCACCACGCTCGCCATAGCCCATTGAAGCAGGAATAATCAAAGTACGTTTGCCACCGATTTTCATGCCTGCGACGCCTTCGTCCCAGCCCCGGATCACGTGACCTGCGCCCAGCGGAAAGCTGAACAACTGTCCGCGATCTTTTGAGCTGTCGAATTTGCTGCCTTTTTGTTCGGGTGCCGCTGCGTCAAACAACCAGCCTGTGTAATGTACGGAGACCTCAACGCTAGGGGTGGCTTCTGTGCCGGTGCCGACGGTATGGTCAATTTTTTGAAGTTCGCTCACGGGGATTACCTTTTGTTGAGAGGATATTAAAAATCAGGAACGATGTTTTGCTATCGTGTTTTCGGCATTTTGCCTGAAAGCTGCTGTAGCGACTTCCTTTGAAACGATCGTCTTGCCAATCGGCGCAAGTGCGATGCCAGCGAGTTTTAGATGCTGGATGCCAAAAGGAATACCAATGATTGTAATAAAGCACGTGATTGCCCAGCAAATATGGCCAATCGCTAACCACAGCCCAGCAAATATAAACCAGATTACGTTGCCAATCAGCCCCAGACTCCCCGTGCCGATATCTGTTTTGTTGGTGAGCATGTCACGGCTGATCGCCTCTTTGCCAAAAGGAAAAAAGGCGAATTGACCTATCACAAAGCAAGCTCTGCCCCACGGGATACCGATAATGGAGACAAATGCTAATAAACCTATGAGCCACCAGGCGAGTCCCATGAATACACCGCCCAGGATAAACCAGAGAAAATTACCAATCGCAGTCATGAATACGCTCCTTATGGACTATAAAATACAAACTTGCGTGCAATAGTGAAAACGAATTAATCAAGACTAGTCTAGCGTGCATTGATAGAAATAAGCAGAAGCATAGTTAAACAGGATAGGATTTTGAATATTGAAAGCATTTCTCTTGTCATGTTGATCGTCGGGCTCGCAATCGGCGCCGGACTGGTCTGGTTGATGTCGCGCGCCAAAGCTAGTGCGGCCAGAGAGCAAGGCAGGCTCGAACTTGCTGTGGAGCTGGCGACCGCCAATGAGCGTTCAAGCAGAATCCCGTTTTTAGAAGAAAAAATCCGTACCCTCGAATCAGAGATTGTCCTGGCGCGGCAACAGTCATTAGATATCCGCGAAAAAGCGAATGTTGAGACGAGCGCCCTGAGCACTGAGCTTGCGCAGGTTAAAACCCTGTTTGAGGCCGAGGCCTCCAAAGCAAAAGAAAATCTCGTTATCCTGACAGAGGCCAAAGAAGCTTTGTCGAATCAGTTTAAAAGCCTTGCCAACGATATTCTTGAAGAAAAATCCAAACGTTTTACCGAACAAAATCAAACCAATATCGGCCAGTTACTCAATCCTCTCAAAGAACGGATTGCGGAATTCAAAACGAAAGTAGAAGAAATCCACACACACGATACCGCCCAGCAGGCCACGCTCAAGTCTGAGTTATCGCAGTTAAAAGATCTCAATTTAAAAATGACGGCCGAGGCCCATGACCTGGCGACAGCACTCAAAGGTCAGGCTAAAAAGCAGGGCAACTGGGGCGAGCTGATCCTGGGTAATGTGCTCGATCGCTCTGGTTTGCGTGAGGGGATTGATTTCAGACGTGAAGTGAGCTTTAACACTGAGGATGGTCGTAAACGACCAGACGTCATTATCTATCTGCCACAAAACAAACATTTGGTTGTCGATGCCAAAGTATCTCTCAACGCCTATACCCGCTACGTGAATGCCGAAATTGAAGTCGATCGCGAGATCGCCTTACGCGAGCACGTAAAAGCGATTGCCGATCGTATTCAGGAGTTGTCGGACCGTTCGTATTTTGAATTGCCTGGCCTTAACACGCCAGAGATGGTATTTATGTTTATTCCGATCGAGTCTGCGTTTGTCGAGGCCTTAAAGGCG
>CAIPID010000009.1 GCA_903865015.1 uncultured beta proteobacterium
AAGCATGCTTGCTGAAACCCCGCCTGCACCCGCGCGCGTTGTGAGCCAAAGAAAAAACTTTTGTCTGGCAAAGGCTTAGCCGCGATCCTGCTCGGTTTGGCGCATAGCTTTGGCACAGATTTAGCGGATAGGCCCCTTATTGAGCCAAGTCAGTGCAGGGTTTGACGTGTGCCATTGCGTTACTTCACGGCTTCAACGTTGGCACGCTGCGAACACTGGCCGGGCCTATTTGAAAATCGGCGGCAAGGTGCTGTATATGCTGGAAGACGTCCGCGAGTGTGAGATGTCGCATTTCGTAAAGACCGACTCAAAAAACCTCATGAAACCGCATGAACAGGCAATAACCAAAATGCATCAAATTGGTGGAGGGTGTGGATCCTGGCTTATTTCCAGACTGAAAAGACCTACTGATTAAAGCTAATTCAAGAAGACTGCAGCAGAATGCTGCGGAATTTTGAGCGATTCAGTGTCCAAACTGTGGGCTTGTGCAGGATTCCTAAACATAAGATTTTGGTGAGAAGGTATGGAAATGCCTTTTTATGCGCAATACGGCATCATTAGTATGATAAATTCATACTAATGATGCTAACCTAAGAGTCTACGCTATGAGCACTGTTCGTAAAACCATTACCCTGACCGAGCAACAAGACAGCTGGGTCAAAGCGCAAATCGAGGCGGGTCATTACACCAATGACAGCGAATACATTCGCGATCTGATCCGACGTGAACAAGAGCGCAGTGCTGAGATAGAAGTTATCCGAAGTGCACTGATAGAAGGTGAGGCAAGCGGCGAGCCAAAGCGTTTCGATGTCGCCGCGTTCAAGCAAAGAATGCACGCCGCCCATGGCTGAATTTCGTCTTACCCCCGCGGCTGAGCGTGATCTTGAAATTATTTGGACGTACACAGTCCAGCAATGGGGTCTGCAGCAGGCCAATCGTTATATCGACTTCCTCAATGCCGCATTTGAAGCGTTGTCACATTCACCCAACACAGCGCCTGAGTGTGATCATATTCGGCTAGGCTATCGTCGCCGAAAAGTTGAGCGGCACTTGATCTATCTTCGCATTACACAATACGGAATCGCCGTCATTCGTGTGCTGCATGAAAGCATGGATGCCCCACGTCACTTGTAAGAAAAATGGGTTCATCAAATATCAAAACTCCGTGATTACGGGCATCAGATCGAATTTTAATAACTCGCAAATCACAGACTGAGAAAACACCTGGTTCGTAATGGTTGGCTTTTAAATGATTGGTGGAGGCGGCGGGAATCTCCCTGTCTTCGCGCTTGCAAGCGCGAATCCGCTCCGGCAGCGTCGAGCATGCTCGACGAAACCCTGCTTTATCCAGCCTTAGCACCTGCAGGTGCGAAGTCGTTTCGGCGGCAGCAAGCATGCTTGCTGAAACCCCTCCTACACCCCCGCGTCCCGCTGATTCAATTTCCGCAAACTGCGATCAAAATTAAAAAGCCACCCGATAAAGCCAGGTGGCTGTTTAATTTTGGTGGAGGCGGCGGGAATCGAACCCGCGTCCAGAAGTACTCTACAGACAGTTCTACATACTTAGTGTTGTCATTTGGATTTAATCCTG
>CAIPID010000010.1 GCA_903865015.1 uncultured beta proteobacterium
AAGCAAAAAAATACAAATCGAGAGTGGCAGGCCCAGGCGTTTGAATGCCTCGGGCGTAAGAGGGATGATGATGAGAAAAACAATTGGGATTAAAGACCAATAGGTTGATAACTTAGTCGATAAGTTGTTGCGGTTAAAAATAAAGAATACAACCATAGCTAAGCCAATCGCTGTCATGATGGTGGCGTAGGTTTTTAGTTTTCCGTGTATCTCGTGTGTTTGTAAAAGCGCCAAAACAAATAGACTAATGGTCAACGGTAAGCCAATTGCGGTCAACGTCAGAAATGCACTGGTGCCATCGAATAATTCTCCGGGAGGAATCACTCCTCCGAGCAAGAGGCGGGATGCGCCAAGCTGGAGCGCCCACAACCCAATGGCAAACATGAATATGTCTTTTTTGTATATGGCCAGGGCAAACAAAATCACGCAAAAAATGAACAGAAATCCAAGGAAGACAGATAGTCTGATCACCATTTCTATTGTTTGATTGATGAGATCACTTACAGTATGTAAATGAAAAATGGCAAAGACTGTATTTTTAGAATTTACTTTCAGCAGTAGGGTCTTGGTATTGTCGCTGCCATTTATTTTGTATGTGTCGTTTGCTTTTTTAAAAATGGTATCGATGGGTAGCTTAGGATTATTTTTTTCAAGTTTTTCCCATGCTGTTCCAATCAATTCAAAGGCTTCAGTTTGTGCCAGATTTGCAGGGGTAATGGAAAGGTACAGATCTTCACTGACTGGCGATGTTGATTGGAGTCTGATCCAGTAGTTGGAGTTTGAAAAGCCAATATTTAGAACGTTCCCCTCTACCTGTGTAAATGGTTGACGCACAATTTCCTGTGGCGTCATGGTCGCTGATTTATCCTCAAAATAGTCATATGAAGCTATATCAATCGCACCCGCGAGGTTGAACCAAGCGGCACTGGCCAGCAAGACCGCAATCAACATTGCACGCATTCATGTTCTCAAGTAAAAGTGTTGAAAAAATTGACCGGAATTGCTTTTGCTAAAAAAAGGACTTTTTGCCTTGACTATAGATTTTTCTACTCATCCGAACCTCAAAGCGCACTTAACCTTTCTGAATCTTTCTTTTCGTTTTAAAAAAACAACAGTAATCTTTTTATATCCATACGCCAAATAAAGTATTCAATAAAGGTTAGCAGGACAAACTATGCTTTAGTGGTTGTCGACGTGTACGGCACATTTTTTCGCAATACCCAATATTTCTATAGGTTTTTGAATATGACTGAAACGACTAAAACCCATGTGGATGCCTACACAATTGATGGGGATCTTTTAAAGGTCATTATCAATGGCGAAGGGCAGTATTCGATCTGGCCGGCAAAAAAAGAAACACCCGCGGGTTGGAAAGAAACCGGCTTTTCGGGATCAAAGATTGAATGTTCAGAATATGTTGATCGTGAATGGAAGGACATGCGTCCGCTGAGTCTTCAGGTCGCGATGCAAGGCGCAAAGCATTAATTTTCCAATTTAACTCCGGGGTTTAACAAATATGAGCAGTTTTAAAACTATGCTCGCCTTGTCGGGCGCACTCATTTTGGGTGGATGTACGTCGATCAACTCTTCAAGTTTTCGCGATATGTCTTCCGCGTATCGTGATGTACTGGAAGGCTACGCCAACGATAACGTATTGTTAAACGTCGTGCGGGCATCCAAGCGCATGCCGGTCAGCTTCCTTGAAATGCCTTCAGTTGTCGGGACTGGCAATGTGAGTGCAGGTGCGGGTGTCAGTGGCTCAGTCTACAGCGCTGCACCAACTACGCTTAGCGGGTTCTTTACGGCAGACAACACGGCGGGTACGAGTTCATATGCGCCTAATTTGACCCTCAGCGTGAATAACGGTTTTAACTTTACTCAGTCCTCGATGGATAACGCTGCTTTTATGAATTCTTTTCTAACTGACATCAAGGTAGAGTCGGTCGCGGCATTGTCCAATAACGTCGTGGCGCCAAGAGAGGTTCTCTACTCTTTGGTGATGGAATCTATCGAAGTCCGCAACGATAAGAACGAAGTCATCAGTTTGTTGGAAAACAATCCCAACCTGCCTGATTATGCAGAGGGCTTTCAGAAAGCACTCTATACCCTGATCGATGCAGGTTTAAGCACGCAGTTGGTTGCCAGCAAGATGGTTTTATCGCCACCTATGGATGCCGAAACGCTTAACAAGCAGTTTGGTGCTCTTGCAAACGCCTTTACCCAGCCTGGTTTTGCAATTGATGTAATTAAGAAGCCTGGTGCAAAAGATATGTATCAAGCCGTGCGCATGGGTTCTGCGATGCAGTTCTGTTTTAACAAGCAACTCAGTGCAGCATTGTTGGGTCATATATTCTCTGACTCTGCCTATTGCGCAAATGTAGGAATTGAAAACCGGGATAAGTTTAAAAATCCAGTTGCTAACGCTGGATCTGTTAATCAAAACCAGTCTAAAGTGGATTTATTTATTCACTTACGCTCCACGCGGACCGTGTTTGATTATCTAGGCACACTCGTTGATTTGCAGCATCAAAACCCACCAAAAATTATCTCAATTAAGACAAACCGTGATCCTGCATTGATTGGGGCTAAAAATGCCAGCACGCCTGCTTATCCTATTTTTGATGTAGCCAAGAATGACCGTTCCAAGTCTATTACTTCGGTTAGATACGAGGGAGATACTTATTCTGTTCCTTCTGACACCCGAAGCTGGACCAGGGATGTTCTGGTGACGTTGTCTGAGTTGTTGAACTTGAATAAGGTACCAGGTTCGATTCCAGCCTCTCCTGCGGTCTTGATTAAATAATTCAGTCAGTTCTTGCGGTGTTAAGTGCGCCTACCTTATTTCCAAGGTAGGCGTTAGTTTTTTATAGAAAAATGCGATGACTCATTCTCCCGATCGTTGGTTGATTCCTCTTACGCCCTCTCGCTCAGGTGGGGTGAGGGTGGTTTTATTTCCCTACGCGGGTGCTGGCGCATCGATTTATCGCTCCTGGTCGAAGTTTTTTGACGCTCAGCACGAGTGCTTTGCTATTCAGCCGCCAGGTCGAGAAACACGTTTTGCAGAGGATTTGTTGATAAATGTCTCTGACTATGCAAAACATGCAAGTCAAGCCATTCAACATCTGCCAGCTGATCGTCCACTTATTCTCTTTGGGCATAGCTTAGGCGCTCTTGCAGCGTATGAGACGGCTGTTGCTCTTTTACAGGCTGGCCGTTCGATTGCGAGTCTCGTTGTCTCAGGCAGGCAGGACCCAGATTCACCGAGCAAACGCGAGCCAATCTCACACCTTGATGATAAAGAGTTTGTCAGGCAAATGGCTACCTACAACGGAACGCCTGCCCAAGTTCTTGAAAATGCCGAGTTGCTAGAGCTTTTATTGCCAATGATTAAAGCTGATTTTTCAATGTCAGAGAAATATGCTGGCCGCGCAGGGGCGACACTTGATTGCCCAGTGTTGGCCCTTGGGTCCACTCAGGATGATTGGCTCGATCCTGAATCAGTCGATCGCTGGCGTGCAGTTACTTCCGGGGAGTTTCAAACTAAATGGTTTGAAGGTGACCATTTTTATTTGAATCAGCATACCCAGAAGCTAGTTGAGTTTTTGACTAAACATTTCAGTCTTTCAATGCATTAGGCATTAAAATAAACTGAGCGCTATCAATATCCATATTTATTTGATCAAGTCAAAAAAATGAAAATTATTGCGGTTGCCAACCAGAAGGGCGGGTGTGCCAAGACGACTACCGTCGTTAATCTTGCTGCCTGTCTGGCGGAATTCGGTAAAAAAATTCTGGTCATTGACCTGGATCCCCAGGCAAACGCGACAACCTGGCTTGGTGCGGATAGTGGGGGTGGTGATGCATTCAAATTACTGACCACCAAAGCCCCTTTGGAGCAATTGATCGCTCCAACCAGTTTAGAGGGTGTCTACATTATTGGTGCGTCACGAGAGCTCGCTAATTTTGAAAAAGCAGTCGCAGGCGAAATCGCAGTCGAAACTCGGCTCAAGCGCAGGTTATCAGCCCTTAAGCCTGAACATTGGGACTTCGTGCTGATCGATACCCCGCCAACCTTGGGTTTGATCACCTTAAACGCCTTGAGTACAGCCCAAGAATTGCTTGTCCCGGTCACAACGCACGTCCTGAGTCTGTCTGGCGTTGCGCAATTGGTTGAAACACTCGAGGAAGTCAAAGACGTTTTGAATCCCTCGCTCAATATTTTGGGTTTTGTTGCCTGTCGAGTTGACTCCCGCACCCGCCACTCAAAAGAAATTCTCGAGTTACTGATTAATCAGTTCGGTGACAAAGTGCTCAAGTCAACAATACGGGAAAGTATTCGACTGGCAGAGGCTCCTTCATTTCAACTCAGTATCAATCAATATGGCTCCAAGTCGACTGCTGCGGATGACTATCGCGCATTAGCGGCAGAAGTGCTTTCGTTGGCTAAATAACTGGATTACAAGCTATGGCAACCACTCCACGTAAAACCGTAAAAAGTAATCCTCTGGACAGCATTGCTGCCAATGTAAAAAAACAGCCACTTTCCGGGGCTGCGAAAAAAACAGCTTCAAAACGCGTCAAAGCTGAAGTGATCGAAACTACCGATCAAAATACTTCTCCTGTGGTTGAGGCTGCAAAGATTTCGGCTAAAGAGCCCAAAGCCAAAGCAAAACCTAAACAGCCCGTGCCTGTCAAGACGTCAGCTATCGCCAGCGATAGCGCTGCTCCAGCCGTAAAAATCGATCCTGTCGTTTCGGTTTTGACTAAAAACAACCCCAGCACCAAAGCTGATAAGCCTGAGTCGGATAAAAACTTGACTGCTGAGGCCCTGCTTGAAAGTGAGTTCACGCCCAAAGCTGCCATGGTTATGATTCCCGCTGACTTGCTCGATGATGACCCCATGGTCGACGTACATGCTCTGCACACTGTCAAAAGCTGGTCGCAGTGGGCAGTGCTGGGCGGGCTCATTCCGACTCCCATCGTTGATACGGTTGCTATCACGGGTGTCCAGATCAAAATGATTCATGCTTTATGCCAGCTATACAACGTAGAATTCAAAAAAGAGGCTGCCTTGGCTGTTGTGAGTGGTTTGGTGGGTGGAACCGTCACTACATCGCTTGCAGGCATGGGATCGTTGATTCTGGGGCATTTGCCTGTCATTGGTTCGATGATGAAGTACACTGCACAGCCTGCTTTGTCCTATGCGTCTACCTATGCATTGGGTCGTGTTTTCATGAGACATTTTGAAAACAAAGGGACGATGGTTGATATTGACAGTAAAAAACTGGCAGCCTACTTCAAAGAGCAGTATGCCCGCGGCCGCAAGATGTTCAAGTACGAATTCAAGGCCCAACGCGCTCAAAACGCCTGACCACTGACAGCAGACATGCAAATACAATTTAAATCTGATCTTGTTCAGTTTTTTACGCGAGAAAGCCCGCGAGAGTTGAAACAGCTCATCTGGCTGTCTTTTTTTGTTGGTGTGACCAATACCCTTCTGATCGCGCTTATCAACAAATGCGCAATGGATGTCACGGACGGCAAGTCTGTGATGTGGCAATTTTTCCTGTTTTGTTTCTTATTATTTTCATTTTTGCTGATCACAAATCGTGCGAACAAAGAAAATATTCATAATTCCCAAGAGTTGATCCATCGATACAAGATGCGGATCATGCACGACATTCTTCGATCTGATCTTTCTCGTCTGGATCAAATCGGTCGTGGAGAAATCCTGCAGATTCTGGCCAGAGACGCACAGCAGGTATCTCAATCAGTTGCCGTATTGGTTAATCTCTCGCAGTCCGCGGCCACGCTGATTTGCCTGACGCTTTATATGGCGACTATTTCCATGGTGGCTTTTTTCTTAACATTGGGATCCAGCATTTTGATTTTTGTATTAGGTGCCAGGCAACTGCTTTCTGTCGCCGGAAAGTATGTGGAGGTTATGGATAAAGACATTGCGGCCAATGCGTTGTTTGAGGATTTCCTGAATGGTTATAAGGAAATCAAAATGAACTCCCGGCGCGCTTTGGATATGACGCGCGATATCGTTCAAATGTCTAAAGAAAGCAATACAGTTCGACAAAGTTTGCTCATCACCTCAACTAATTTCTTTAATTATCTGCAAGTCATGATGTACCTCATTGTTGGCACAATGATTTTTATTGTGCCTGTATTTTCTGTCGGCTTTTCGCAGCATGTCACAGAAACCACAACAACGGCATTATTTCTCGCTGCATCTTTAACCGGAATGATTCAAGGCATTCCTGTACTTTCTCTTTCGAATGTTTCAGCAAAAATTTTGCGCGAACTCGAAGCTCGGCTTTCATTTGGAATTGATCCGCATGCTGCAAAGAAGCAGGAACAAGATTTTGGTTCCGTGCAAAAGATTACGCTAGAGCATGTCAAATATCATCATCCGACCAGTCATTCTGTAAAGCCTTTCATGTTGGGGCCCGTTAGTTATGAATTTGAAAAGGGCAAGGTCTACTATATTCGTGGTAATAACGGCTCAGGTAAAACAACATTGATGAGATTGCTGACAGGCCTGTATGCGCCTTCAGCGGGTGAGATTCTGGTAAATGGCATCGTTGCAAATCAGCCTGTAGGCAAGTCTTATCGAGATATGTTCGCTGTTGTATTCAGTGATTTTTACCTGTTTAAAAAAATGTACGGACTCTCCGACTACAGTCAGGATGACATTGACGAGTTGTTAAGGCTCTTCAGGATGCAGGGCAAACTTTCGATTGCGCACGGAAATTTTTCTGATTTGTCTTTCTCAACAGGGCAGAGAAAACGTATCGCTTTATTGGTCGCTATTTTGGAAAAAAGACCATTCATCATTCTTGATGAATGGGCTGCAGATCAAGAT
>CAIPID010000011.1 GCA_903865015.1 uncultured beta proteobacterium
ACTGAAAAAAAGTGTGTTGACTATCCGTGCCAGGCATTCCCCATACAACAGGGCTACTCGGTACGTCGAGTGTTTCTCCATCCCGCATGGTGGATTTGCCAAGCGACTCCATCTCGAGTTGCTGCAACCACGGCACCAAATTACGCAGCCGCGCATCATAGGGGCATAACGCAAAGGAGGCGTAGCCCAGGACGCTGCAGTTCACAACGCCGCTGAGCGCCATTTGTACCGGAGCATTTTGTTCTATCGGTGCGTTCAGGAAGTGTTCATCCATGGCAGCAGCACCAGCCAGCATTTCGTTGAGTGCTTCTTGTCCAAGTCCGAGTGCGATGGGTAAACCAATAGAGGACCAGATTGAATATCGACCTCCAACCCAATCCCAGAACTCAAAAATATGCTCGTCACTAATACCGAACTCTTGCGCTGCGCGACGGTTAGCGGTGACTGCGACAAAACGATCAAGCGGGTTTTCAACGCCGCCGGCGCGTAACCAGTCTATTGCACACGCTGCGTTGGCCAGCGACTCGATGGTCGTGAATGATTTGGAAGAAACAATCACCAGTGTGTCGATAGGATCGAGACCTTCGAGCGCGGCGGTGATTGCGTGCGCATCAACGTTGGATGCAAAACGAATGGTGCGCCGTCCTGCGCCGCCCTGCAGGGAGTCGACCGCCAGGCGTGGTCCCCAGTCGCTGCCACCAATACCGAGGTGCACGACGTTGCGATACAGGTTTTGAGAGTTTGCTTGCTCGATGAAATTCGCCAGCCGTGCTTGCTCGGCGCGTATCGCATCGATGACGCCTGCAGGCGGATTTTCAGCGCGCAGCGCAGTGTGCCAGGCGGGGCGATTTTCCGTCCAGTTGGATTGACCGCCTTCAAACAACTCTTTGCGTGCCGCCTCAAAACCTTGCTGAGCTAAAAGTGCCTGTGAGGCATGCGCCAGTGCAGGTGAGTTGCGCTGTGTGCTCAGGTCTACCTCCAGATCCGCAGCCCGCACAATACGTAGTACGTCCATCGACAATGGACTGGCAAGTGCGGCTTTTGAAAACTCTATCCAGGCAGGGCTTTTTGACAACGCAGTCATGGGATGTGGGGGCGCTTAAAAGGGTAGGGTGACGTGCGGGGCAAGCGCGAGCAATTGCTCGCGGAATGCCTGTTTGATGCGTGTCAGGGCTTCGGGGGTATCTCCCTCGAAACGCAAGACAACAACCGGAGTGGTGTTGGACGCGCGAGCCAGACCAAATCCATCGCTATAGTCGGCGCGCAAGCCGTCGATCTTGATGACCTCGATGGCGTCTTTGAATACGCCTGCTGACTGGAGGCGTTCGATCAGTGCGTGCGGCTCGCCCTCTTTCATTTCGAGTTTGAGCTCCGGGGTCGATACGCCTTGCGGCAGGGCCTCAAGTACGGCCGATGGATCGCTGCTGCGTGACAGGATTTCAAGCAGACGCGCGCCTGTGTAGAGCCCGTCATCAAAGCCAAACCATCTTTCTTTAAAAAACACGTGGCCGCTCATTTCGCCTGCCAGGGGGGCGCCTGTCTCGGCGAGTTTTGCTTTGACTAAGGAGTGGCCTGTTTGGCACATCAGGGGTTTGCCGCCAGCTTTACGGATTTCAACAGCGACGTGACGGCTGCATTTCACGTCATAAATAATCGTCTCGCCTGGGCAGCGCTCAAGCACGTCGCGTGCATACAGGATTAATTGACGATCGGGCCAGATGATCTGACCGGACTTTGTCACTACGCCGAGTCGATCGCCATCGCCGTCAAACGCTAGACCGATTTCACAGTCGGTGGTTTTGACACAGTGAATGATGTCTTCGAGGTTGTGTGGTTCTGCAGGATCGGGGTGGTGATTGGGAAACGTACCATCGACTTCGCAGAATAACTCTGTGACTTCGCAACCCATGCTTCGGAATAATTGAGGAGCGACAGCACCCGCGACGCCATTGCCACAATCGATCGCGATTTTCATCGGACGTGAGAGTTTGATGTCACCCAGGACGCGCGCAAGATAAGGTGTCAGGATATCGACCGATTGGGCGCTACCAGGCGTGGCTGCACGTGGGGGGGCGGCCGCGACTTCGTCACGCAGCTTGGCGATCGACTCACCGTGCAAGGTGCCACCAGCCATCATCATTTTGAAACCATTGTATTCAGGCGGGTTGTGGCTGCCGGTAATTGCGACGCCAGAGCCGGTCTTGAGAGTATGCGCAGCAAAGTAGACTAAAGGTGTAGGAACCTGGCCGACGTCGATCGTATTGATGCCGCCATCACGGATGCCTTGCTGAAGGGCTTGCGCGAGCTCAGGGCTACTCAGCCTCCCATCACGACCGACCACTAGCGCCGTCACGCCGGCGGCATGGGCACGCGCCGCCAGACCGCGTCCGAGCTCCTGGGCAAATTCAGGGTTTAGAGCCGTAGGAACGATGCCACGTATGTCATAGGCTTTAAACGAGGAATAGGGAAAGGGATGCGATGCGGACACGTTAAAACTCCGAAAAAGTTTACTTAACTTACAATTTAAGCATGATTATCAGGGACGGCCGGCAACTATTCGGGTGGGTAACTGCTCAGTAGGCCGAAAGCACTGCCTGAATTGACTCGCGTGAGGAATAAATGAGCGTTTTAAAAGAATTAGAGGCACTGTTAGGTGCAGGACAGGTTCTCACTGGTGAGGCGGCAGCCCCTTTTCTGGTGGACTGGCGCCGTCGCTATCAGGGCCAGGCGCTCGCCGTGGTGCGCCCAGGTTCGACCGAAGAGGTCGCCGCTGTGGTGCGATTGTGCCTCCAGCATGCCGTGCCTGTGGTGCCTCAGGGCGGCAATACCGGCATGTGCGGCGGCGCTACACCTGATGAGTCAGGTCGTGCCGTGGTGCTTTGTATGACCCGCTTGAATAAAGTCCGTTCGATCGATACCGATAACGATACGATGACAGTCGAGGCTGGTTGCATTCTGCAGTCTCTGCAAGAAGTTGCTCGCACGGCAGGACGATTGTTTCCCCTGAGTCTGGCAGCTGAGGGGAGCTGCACGATTGGTGGCAACCTCGCGACTAACGCAGGAGGCACGCAGGTCTTGCGCTATGGCAATACCCGTGAATTAGCGTTGGGCCTTGAGGTTGTGACGGCTGAGGGAGAAATCTGGAATGGCCTGCGTGGATTGCGCAAGGACAATACCGGTTATGACTTGCGTGACTTGTTTATTGGTAGCGAAGGCACATTAGGCATCATCACGGCCGCCACGCTCAAGCTCTATCCGCTGCCTGTTGCGCAACGCACAGCCATGTTGGCGCTTAATTCGATGGAAGACGCCGTCACCGTTCTGTCGCGTGCGCGCGCCGGCTTTGGTGCTTCGCTGACAGGGTTTGAGGTGATGGCGGGTTCGGTGTTGCAGGCTGTGGTGCGCTTATTCCCCCAGCAAAGGCTGCCTTTTGAAGGTCCTTCGGCCCAATCGCCCTGGTTCGCACTGCTTGAGCTGTCCGATAGCGAAAGCGCCGAGCATGCGCAGGAGCGCTTTGAGTCCGTATTGGGTGCTGCGATTGAAGACGGTCTGGTGACAGATGCGGCGATTGCTGAAAACATCGCACAGAGCAAAGCCATGTGGCATCTGCGTGAAAGCATTCCTCTGGCCGAGGCGGAGCTTGGTAAAAGCATCAAGCACGATGTATCGATCCCGATTTCGCTGATTGCTCAATTCGTACAAACGACCAATGCGGCGCTGCAAGTCAAATTCCCAGGGATCCAGAATATTGTCTTTGGGCATCTAGGTGATGGCAATCTGCATTACAACGTGGCGCGCGCGCCGCATCAGACCGAGCAAGAACTGCTCGCGCTGCAGTACGACGTATACGGTCTGGTGCATGACAGCGTGCATGCGCATGCTGGCTCAATCAGCGCCGAGCATGGCGTGGGTCAACTCAAGCGTGACGAGCTTACCCGTTACAAGAGTCCGCTGGAGCTCAAGCTGATGAAACAGATCAAGGATGCACTGGATCCCAAGGGTTTGATGAATCCCGGTAAAGTCCTGCAAAGCTAAGGACGCGGCATGCGGCGTTTAACCTGGCGGTTCTGGTGGGCAGCATTATTGATGCTGACTCTCTCCCGCCTGTGTCTGGTGGCGTGGCAGTGGCCACGCGTATCTGCGGTCGATGGCGTATGGCCCATCCTGTTTGGTGGGTTGCGCTTTGATCTTGTCATCCTTGGCATGATGATCGTTTTACCTGCGGGACTCGCACCCTGGTTCGGACATTTCTCGATTGCAGAAAAAATCACCGCCTGGTGGTTCCGTGTGTGCTGGTTTTTGCTCGTCTTACTTGAGCTGTCGACCCCGCAATTCATCACTGAATACGATTCACGCCCAAATCGCTTGTATGTTGAATATCTCGATCATCCGCGCGAAGTATTTGGCATGTTGTGGGAGGGCTACAAGTTTCTATTGCTAGCCATAGCAATTGGTATCGGCTTAAGCCTTTGGCTGGGTGCCAGGCTTTTCAAATCCGGGCATCCGGATAAGGCCTTGCGCTGGTACTGGCGACCTGTGGTGGGCGTGGCATATGTGGCCTTTTGTGTGATGTCGATACGTGGCACGCTCGATCACCGGCCGATCAATACTTCGACGGTTGCCTTCAGCAGCGATGCGATGGTTAACACCTTGCCGCTCAACAGTTTCTGGAATGTGGTCAATGCTGTCTACCTGATGCAAAACGAGGTGTCTTCATTCGATCTCTACGGCAAACTACCCATCGAAGAGGTCACGCAGATTGTGCGCACCGCTGCAGGCATGGGTGACAAGATACTTGACCCGCATCTGCCAACCCTGCATGCCCAAACAGCTAGTGTGAAACGCGACAAACCCCTGAATCTAGTCATTATTTTGCAAGAAAGTTTGGGGGCGCAATATTCAAAAAGTCTGGGTGGTGTAGGTCTGACCCCGGAGTTGGATGCCCTGGGTAAACAAGGCTGGTGGTTTGAGCGCGCTTACGCGACGGGTACGCGTTCCGTTCGCGGGCTCGAGGCCATCAGTACCGGATTTTTACCCACTCCAGCGCAGGCAGTGCTGGCGTTGCCGCGTGCCGAAACTGGATTCTTTACGATTGCTGAGTTACTGGGTCGTCATGGTTATTACTCCAGATTTATTTATGGCGGCGAGGCGCATTTTGACAATATGCGTGGGTTCTTTCTGGGCAATGGTTTTAATGAGGTCGTTGACCTGCCTAAGTTCATCGCACCGAAGTTTGTGGGCTCCTGGGGCGCCTCAGACGAGGATATGTTTACTGAGCTGGATCGGGTATTGAGTAACGATACAAAGCGCCCGACATTTACCATGGCTTTTTCAGTAACCAACCATTCCCCCTGGGAATATCCCCCGGGACGCATCGTGCCAGAAGGTGAGCCTGCTTCGGTCGTGAATACGGTCCGCTATGCTGACTTTGCGATCGGTGAGTTTTTTAAAAAAGCCCGTCAGTCTGCTTATTGGGATCACACCATATTTCTGGTGGTCGCCGATCATGATGCGCGCGTTTCAGGCGACCTTGTGCCAGTGAAACACTTCCATATCCCCGCTTTGATTCTCGGACCAGGTGTGACGCCTAAGTCTGATCCGCAGATCATGAGTCAGATTGATCTTGGACCTACTTTGATGTCGTTGATCGGAGTCGATACCATCCACCCAATGGTTGGACACGATTTAACCCAGCATGCCGCCAATCGCGCCATGATGCAGTTTGGCGATAATTATGGTTATCTCAAAACAGATCCGGCGATAGGTGAGAAGCTGGTCGTGCTTGAGCCGCACAAACCAGCCAAAGTCAGCACATATAAAAAGCCCGCTGTATTTAGCGAGCTCGATACGTATGTGCGAATTGAGTCGGATGCATCACTTGAGCGTGAGGCGCTCGCGCATGTTTTGTGGCCGAGCTGGGCTTACAAGGAGCAACGCTATGCGTTGCCCCCGGTTAAAAAGTAAGTTGTTAGAGTTAAGCTTATTTTTAAACTGCTGAGGGCAAAATACGGCCACTTGCCTCACCAAAGCTCAGTCTTGGGTAGCCTGGTTTAATGCATTCACCAAGCAGTGTGATCTCATCACCATTTTCCAGGTATTTGCGCTCTTCGCCCCAGGGTAAAGTCAGTGCTTGTTTGCCACCTATACTTATTTCGTTGAATGTACCTGCCTGCTCAGGAGCGGGTCCAGACATTGTTCCTGTGCCGAATAAATCACCTGGCTGCAGGTTGCAGCCATTGACCGTGTGATGGGTGACGAGTTGAGAGATCGCCCAGTAGGCTTGATCCAGATTGGTGTCGGTCAGTGTGGCGGGAGCCTGGTTGGCAGAGCGCGAATGTGCTGTTGTGAGCTGAGCGGTCAGGTGAATGTCATAAAACCCTGCTTCTTTAACGGTCTCGCTCATTAAGTAAGGCAGTGGTTGTGGATCAGTGGCCGGACGCGAGAAGGGAATGCGGAATGGTTCGAGCGCCTCGCGTGTAACGATCCACGGCGAGATCGTGGTGGCAAAACTTTTTGCTAAAAACGGTCCAAGAGGCTGGTATTCCCAGTACTGAATATCACGCGCCGACCAGTCGTTGAGTAGACACAAACCAAAAATATGTTTGTCAGCCTGATCGATTGGAATGCGTGTGCCTTGGGCGTTACCTGTGCCAACAAACACGCCCATTTCCAACTCGTAATCGAGCCGCTGGCATGGGCCAAATGTTGGGTCGCCATCAGGCGTTGCCGGCTTTAACTGTCCGATCGGACGCAGCACATCATGACCGGAAACCACTAGACTCGAAGAACGACCGTGATAGCCAATAGGGACCCATTTGTAATTGGGTAATAGTGGCGCATCAGGGCGCATTTGTTTGCCCCCTGCGGTGGCGTGGTGGATCGAAATATAAAAATCCGTGTAATCACCAACCTGTGCAGGCATGCTGAATTGGGCGCTAGTCTGTGCGACGAGCAAGGGCTCGATCAGGGTTTGCTGTGCTGAGCCCGCGCGCAGTGCCCGCGACAATGCTAACCGTAAAGCTGACCAGTGCGCATCGCCTAGTGCCATCAAGGCGTTGAGGCTTGTGCCGGTGCATGCTGCGAGCGCCTCACCTGCCAAGCCTGCGAAAGGTTTTGCAGTGGCTAGAGCTGCCAGATCAATAATCTGATCGCCGATTGCGACGCCTGGTCGAAAGGCTTGACTGGTTGCCTTTGTGCGAAAGATGGCAAAGGGCAGATGTTGAATGGGAAAACCAATTGCGTTGTCATTTGCGCTGGCAAGCCAGCTTTTAAGCGCAGGGTCGTGAGTTTCGTTTAAGCGTGACATGGTGTCTCTTTCTTGTTTGTAATGTGATGGATGATAAGTTAATTAAACTTTTTGGCATTTAGGGCAAAAGTAGGTTGCGCGCTGGCCCTGAACGATGCGCTTGATGGGCGTTGCGCAGACACGACAGGGCTCGCCCGCGCGTTCATAGACTGCGGCGTGCAGCGTGAAATACGCCCCTGGCTCGCCGGTTGCATTGACATAATCTCTCAGTGTGCTGCCACCTGACGCGAGCGCATCGGTCAATGTTTCACGCACGGCCTGCGCGAGTTTCGCGCAACGCGCCAGGGATACTCGGCTGGCTTTGGTTTGAGGATGAATGCGTGCCCTGAAAAGACTTTCAGAAGCATAAATATTGCCTGCGCCGACGACGATTTCACCAGCGAGCAAGGCTTGTTTGATTGAAATGGAACGGCCAGCGAGGCCGTCGTGCAGATATTTGGCGCTGAAGGCGGGGTCGAACGGCTCAATCCCCAGTTTTTGCAATAAAGGATGTTTTTCCACAGGTCCTGCCGAGCTGGGATGCCATAAAACTGAACCAAAGCGTCTGGGGTCATGTAGCCTGAGGGTTGCGTGCTCAAACAGCCATTCAACGTGATCGTGTTTGCGTAACAACTCGCCTTGCAGGACACTACGCAGTGAGCCGGACATGCCCAGATGGATGAGAATTGTGCCCGAATCAAACTCCATCAGGATGTATTTCCCACGTCTGAGGCAGGCGCGAACGGTCTGGCCTTTTATGAGCTCGGGGAGCTCTTGCGGGATCGGCCAGCGCATGCGCGACTCATGGACCACCATCCGGTTAAGGGTGTGGCCTGTTGCAACGGCGTCAATTCCTCGTCGAGTTGTTTCGACTTCTGGGAGTTCTGGCATGTGTGAGTGCTAACATCGTGTCACTATGTTTGCAGATTGTGCCACCAACTAGGCGGGTCGCGTGAAGTCGTTGTCAAAAAACAGTTTTATTTATACCTTGCTCGCAGGCACTGCCGCGGCTTGCTCAATCCTTTGGACGCCGCTTGCGTGTGCGCAATCCGGGCCTGCAAAGGGGGTTACCCAAAGCACCCCATTGCAAATCAAGCCTCGTATGGTCGAGTCCGAGGAGATTTGGTTACGTGCAGGCCAGCTGCCAGACGTAACCCTGACTTCAAATATTTTGTTCCGGATTTTGGCGGCTGAGATTTCTGCCCAGCGCAGTGTCTTTATTCCTGCCGGCAAAACAATGGTGGATTTAGCCCGCGAGGTGGGTGATTACCGACTTGCCCGTCGCGGCCTGGAGTTTTACCTAGCGGGTGGGAATTTGGCGGGCGCACTGGATGCTGCTCGGCTATGGTTGCGTATCGCGCCCGACGATGCTGAGGCAGTATCCACTGAGATGGCTTTATCGGCTGCCTCAGGCCAAACAAGTGGTTTAGCCGAGGCTCTGCGTAAGCAAATCGACGTGGCGACCGATAAAACTGCGGCGATTGGTCAGACTGTCGCAGTATTGAGCCGTATGCCGGACCGTGCGGTGGCATTTACCATTCTTGATCGGGCGATCAGTGAAAGCAATGCCCGCAATAGCTCTGTTGCCCGTTTGGCTTTGGCGGATATGGCTCAGCTTGCAGGCGAAAATGCACGCGCGCGCTCTGAGGCGAAGGCTGCTTTGGCCGCGAGCCCGCGTTCAGAAGACGCCGCCATGCGTGTGTTTGAATATGGTTTGAAGGTTGATGCCGAACAAGCGCAAAAAGACGCGCGACTGTTTATTGCAGCGCACCCTGACGCAAGGCGCCTGAGGCTGATGCTGGCGAGTTATTTCACGGATCAGCGTGATTTTGATGCGGCCATGAAAGAGCTGGTTGCCATGGCCAAGCGCGCGCCTGAAGATTTTGACTTGATGTTTATGCAAGCCCAGGTTGCTTATCGGGCAAAAAACCTGGATCAGGCACGCGGGCTACTTGAACAGTTTGTCTCGGTGCAGTCGCAGCGGCAACTCGCCAATGCGCAAGGCGCGACCGATGCTTCAGCTGCTTTGGCAGACGCCTATACGTTGCTCGCGCGCGTGCTCGAAGAGCAGGGCCGTCTCGATGATGCAGTCGCGCAGCTTGCCAAAATCGAAGACCCTTCTGCGCGCCATGCTGCAAGATTGCGCCAGGCCTTAATCCGCGCGCGCCAGGGTCAAGTCGACCAGGCCCTGGCTATTATTGACGCGGCGGGACCAGACACCGATGAAGAGGTCGTGCTTGGTGCGACGACGGCTGCGCAGATTTTGCGTGATGCCGATCGTATTGATGATGCGATCGCGCGTCTCAAGGTGGCCGATCAGCAGCAACCCGATTCGGTCGAGATCAAGTACGAACTCGCGATGCTTAATGAGCGACGGGGTCAGATTAAAGAGACCGAACGTTTGTTGCGCGAGGTGATCGCACTGGATTCGGGCCATGCGCATTCCTACAACGCTTTGGGATACGCGCTGGCTGATCGTAATCAACGCCTGCCAGAGGCCTTAAAGCTTATTACGCGCGCATTAGAAATCTCTCCTCAGGATCCATTTATCATGGACAGTATGGGGTGGGTGAAATACCGAATGGGAGATCGCACGGCTGCAATTGATTATTTGTCCAAGGCCTATGCCAAACGGCCCGAAACTGACATCGCAGCGCACTTGGGCGAAGTGCTTTGGGTGAATGGGCAACGTGACGAGGCATTAAAAATATTCCGCGAAGGCGCAGCCCAAGACCCTAAAAACCCAGTCTTGCTCGAAGCCGTCCGCAGGCTTGGAGCCAAACTGTGAGCTTAAGGGCGTGGCAAGTATGGTGCCAGCGTTTTGCGGCCGTGATGGCGCTGCTATGGCTGGCTGGATGCGTAGCGCCGACACCGAGCTTGGATCAATCAAGCCAGACGGAGTTCTTGCGCTACGGCCGTTTTGCCTTAAAAGCGGAGGATTTCAATCGGAATCCAGAGGCTGTTCAAGGTGGATTTACCTGGCGCGATACGGGCGGACGTTTCAGTCTGGATCTGACAGATCCCATGGGCTCTGTCATCGCTCGGGTGGTCGTTGAGCGAACGGGTGCCACGCTTACACGAGCGAATGGCGAACAAATTTACGCGAAAACGCCAGACGCTTTAATGCAATCGGTGCTCGGCCAGAATGTTCCTGTAGACGGATTGCGGAATTGGTTGCATACGATCAAAACACCTCTGCCTGGCATGAGCATGATCGTCATGGATGCAGACGGACGCGTTCAAACCTTTGAACAAAGTGGCTGGCGTGTTCAGCTCTCTCGATTTGATGCGTTGGGGCCTCAGTTGCTGGTTCTGACACATAGCGAGGGCAGCAAAAATGTCGCGATCAGGCTTGTTGTCGATCATCCCTGACCATGTTGTATGACATCCCGGCCCCGGCCAAGCTCAACCTTTTTCTGCACGTGACGGGTCGTCGTGCGGATGGGTACCATTTATTACAGACTGTTTTCAGATTCATTGATTTAAATGACCGTCTGGATATCGATGCGCGTGTCGACGGCCGTATTTGTCGCGAAACCGATATGCCTGGTGTGCCGCACGATGAGGATCTGGTGGTCCGTGCAGCAACGGCCTTGCAACGGCAGACCGGTTGCGTACTTGGTGCGCAGCTCAATCTCAGAAAGTCCATTCCATCGGGAGGCGGGCTCGGGGGCGGCTCAAGCGACGCAGCCTCGGTGCTGATCGCCCTTAATCGACTCTGGAAAACGGGTTTAAGTCGGTCTGAATTGATGCAAATCGGCCTCAAGTTGGGCGCAGATGTACCTGTTTTTATTTTTGGTCAAAATGCCTTTGCGCAAGGGATTGGTGAGGATTTGCAGGCGATCCCGTTACCTGACCGAGCTTATATCGTGATCCAGCCGGCCCAAAACGTTCCAACTTTAGGTGTTTTCCAGGATCCCGATTTGACAAGAAACACTGATCCGGTCAAAATAATGGACTTTTCTGGAATGATGCTTAGCGCAGCTAATTTGTCTGATCGGTTTCATAATGATCTGCAACCTGTAGTGCTAAAACATTATCCAGTTGTCCGGAAAGCATTCGACTGGTGTAGTTCAGCTGGGTTAGATGTTCGGATGACCGGGTCAGGAGCATGTTTATTTGCGGAGTTTGCGCAAAAGATCGATGCAGACTTGGCGCACCAGAAAATGATCGCTAAAATGCACTCTGATTTTCCAGAGTTGCTGAAAGCGGAAGCGCCGGAATTTATCCAGTCTGTTTCAGTCTGTGATGGTTTGCCGGAACATCCGTTGCGAAATTGGATTGAAAGCTAGTTGGGGAGTCGCCAAGCTGGTTAAGGCACCGGATTTTGATTCCGGCATGCGAAGGTTCGAATCCTTC
>CAIPID010000012.1 GCA_903865015.1 uncultured beta proteobacterium
GTCATCATGACGATTATTTTTGGGGTGATCTATGCGGTACCTTTCAAGGCGCTCAAGGCTGCCGTCGCGGCCAAACAGTGGCCCGCAGGCGGTGCCGCGATGGCGCAGGTGCGAAAGCTGGTCGGAATCAATCTGATCCTCGGACTTTTTGTCATGGTAATCGGTGTGAGCGGTCGGTTTTTAGTGCTCTGAGTGATTTTGGAAAGATTATTTTTTTACATCACCGCGCCAATCTGCCACGGCACGAATTCATTCTGTCCGTAACCGTGGTTTTCGCTCTTGGTGCGCTCGCCCGAGGCGACTTTGATGATGAGTTCAAAGATCTGTGCACCTTTTTCCTGAATCGACATGCCATTGTCTACGATCTCGCCGCAGTTAATGTCGATGTCTTCGCTTTGACGCTGCCATAACGCGTTATTGGTCGAGAGCTTGATGGAAGGCGAGGGCGCGCAGCCATAGGCCGAGCCACGGCCTGTCGTAAAGCATATCAGGTTGGCTCCGCCTGCAACTTGCCCTGTGGCCGATACCGGGTCATAGCCCGGTGTATCCATGTAGACAAACCCCTTTGCCGTCACGGGTTCTGAGTATTCGTAGACGGCCTCCAGGCGCATCGTTCCGCCTTTAGCGACCGCGCCCAGGGATTTTTCAAGAATCGTCGTCAATCCGCCAGCCTTATTGCCTGCCGAAGGATTGTTGTTCATCTCCCCCTGATTGCGTGCGCAATAGTCTTCCCACCAGTGAATGCGTTTGATGAGTTTTTCCGCAATAGCCGCGTTTGCAGCTCTTCTTGTCAGTAAGTGCTCTGCACCGTAAATCTCTGGCGTCTCAGATAGAATTGCCGTGCCGCCATTTTGTACTAGCATGTCTACCGCGACACCCAGTGCTGGATTGGCAGAAATGCCCGAATAACCGTCAGAACCCCCGCATTGCAGGCCGAGTGTCAGATGACTGACGGGGACGTCCGTACGTGTCACTTTATTTGCGTGGGGCAGCATGTCTTTGATGAGCGCGATACCTTTTTGTACGGTTTTTTTCGTGCCGCCGGTTTCCTGGATATTGAACGTCTGAAAGAGTGGATTTTCAGACAGTTTTTCTGCGGTCAGTAAATCGGTGATCTGGTTTGTTTCACAACCGAGGCCGACCATCAGTACGCCACAGAAATTGACGTGACGTGCGTAGCCAGAGAGCGTGCGGCGCAAGACGTCCATGCCCTCGCCGGTTGAACCCATCCCACAGCCGCTCCCCATCGTGAGTGCGACCACGCCGTCGACGTTTGGAAAAGCGGCGAGGGCTTCCGGGTGTGTTTCGCGGTCAAAGTGACTGGCGATAGCGCGTGCCGCGGTAGCGGAGCAATTCACGCTGGTCAGGATACCGAGATAGTTACGGGTAGCTACTCGACCATCGGGACGAACGATGCCTTTAAACGTGCGGGGATTTTTTGCGTACTCTGTTGGTTTCGCATCAACGCCAATCGCATAGTCACGCGTAAACGCGCCTGCTTCTGCACCCATACCCAGGTTGTGGACATGGACGTGCGCGCCTTGTTCGATGTCAGCGGTTGCGAAACCAATAATCTGGTTATAGCGTCGAACAGGTTCGCCTTTGGTTATTTTTCGTGTGGCGACCTTGTGGCCAGGTGGGATCAGGCCGCGTGTGGTCAGATTTTCTGATGCGATCTTTGTACCTGAAATAAGTTGCTGACGCGCGATGACCACATCATCCTGAGGATGCAGACGAATAATCGGTTCCATTGTGATTCCTGTAATTGATTCTGTAGTTATTTTGTGTTTGTTTTGTGTGTGCTCTGTCACTGCGCTGTGTTTATTCTTTCACTGATCCGGTCATGCCGGATACGTAATACTCAACGAAAAACGAGTATACAAAGGCGACTGGTAATGAGCCTAGCAGGGCTCCTGCCATCAGCGCGCCCCAGTGATAGACATCGCCTTCGACCAATTCAGTAATGACGCCCACAGGAACTGTTTTGATCTCCGAGGACGAGACAAAAGTCAGTGCGTAGATGAATTCATTCCATGACAGCGTAAAGGCAAAGATGCCGGCTGAGATCAGACCGGGCACGGCGAGCGGCAAAATGATCCGTGTGAGGATCTGCCAGCGGCTCGCACCGTCGATCATCGCGCACTCTTCGAGCTCGAAAGGAATGGTTCTGAAATAGCCCATGAGCAGCCAGGTACAAAATGGAACGAGAAAAGTAGGGTAAGTGAGAATCAGCGCCATGCGCGTATCGAATAATCCATACTGATACACGATGCTGGCCAGAGGGATAAAGATAATCGAGGGTGGAACCAGATAGGCAAAGAAAATTACCATCCCTGCGACTTTCGCACCCTTAAAACGCAGACGCTCGATCGCGTAGGCGGCCAGCACAGAGGTGAATAGCGAAATAAAGGTTGAGCACACCGATACGATCACGGTGTTGAGCAGCCATGCCGGATACGAGGTGTGAAACAACAGCTTTTTAAAGTGTGCGAGTGTCGGGTTGATCAGCCAGAAAGGGTTGCCCGCTTTTGACAGCAGTTCCTCATTTGGCTTGAAAGCAGTCATTCCCATCCAGTAAAAAGGGAATAACAAAATAACGAGCATCAGGATCAGTGGAATATAAATCGTTACCCAGCGACGAGGCAGCGACGTTAAAAATTCCATACCGTTATTATTTTGTTTGGACATTGCGTAGAGTTCCTGAAATTATTTGTCGGCGCCTTGCTGCCACGCGCGACGTTGCAAGCCAAAGTAACTAAACATAATTGCTGCCAGCAGTAGCGGCACCATCATAGTTGCGATCGCGGCACCTTCGCCCATGGATCCGCCAGGGATCGCACGTTGAAAGGCCAGTGTCGCCATCAGGTGGGTCGCGTTGAGTGGACCTCCGCGTGTCAAGACATAGATCAACTGGAAATCGGTAAACGTGAACAACACGGAAAAGGTCATCACAACCGCGATGATCGGTGTGAGCAACGGCATCGTGATGTAACGAAACTGTTGCCAGGGTGTCGCACCGTCAATGGAGGCTGCTTCGTAGTAGGACGGCGAAATTGTCTGCAGGCCTGCGAGTAACGAAATCGCCACGAAGGGAATGCCGCGCCAGACGTTGGCGATAATGACAGACATGCGCGCGAGCCAGGGCTCGCCCAGGAAATCGATATACGTATCGATCAAACCCATTTTGACAAGGAGCCAGCTCAGGACAGAAAATTGTGAATCATAGAGCCACCAGAACGCGATAGCGGAGAGTGCGGTCGGCACAATCCAGGGCAACAACACAACAGCCCTGAAAAATGACTGGAAGGGCAGGTTTTTATTTAATAAAAGCGCCAGCCAAAGGCCTAGCAGGAATTTGAAAATACTCGCCACGATCGTATAAAAAAGCGTATTGAAAACAGAGAGCAAAAACACACTGTCGGTCAACAGATAGGTAAAGTTTTCCAGACCAATCCATTCTCCTGGCCGACCAATTTTCGCATCGGTAAAACCAAGCCATGTGCCCAGGCCAAGTGGGTACGCGAGCAATCCAATCAGCAGCAACGCAGCGGGCACCATGAAGGCATAGCCGAGTGCGTGGCGGTTGGACTGAAATCTTTCCAGTAGTGACAGGTTGCTCATGTGTAGATGCTTTGGTTGTAGTGTTGACAAAAAACGTTCGCCTGCTTGGTGGTGCATGCTGAGTGGTGCATGTTTAACCGTGCCTGCATCCAGCATGCGAACGTTGTTCTAGTCTTTATTAGCTCTTGTAATAACGCTTGGCGCGCTCGGCAGCGCGTGCGGCCGCTTCTTTTGGTGTTTTGTTACCGCTAGAGGCTTCGGCCACCATGTCGAGCACGATATAGTCGGCCAGACATGCAGCCGAGGCGGCACCCAGGGGGCCTGAATTGCCGTGATACGTCATCATGGCTGGACCTTCGCCGTAGACTTTCGCCTTTGGATCTGTTGTCCAGATAGGATTCTTGTCGTAGGCTTTGAGTGTTTGCGCACCATAACCAATCGACTTTTCCAACCAGGGGTTGTATTGCTCCGCTTCCATTAGCCAGCGCGCGAGCTCTTTGGTCGCGTTAGGATATTTGGTGTGCGAGAACAACATCATTTGCGTGATCTGCATCAGCTCCATCGGCTTACCGACAGGGCCGACAGGGAAGTGCGCATGCTGGATGTCCTTGGCCATTTCCTGCATTTTTGGATCAGGTGAAGTTTTGGCCGCGTAGTACACCGAGATACCGTTAGCGGTCAAGCTGATCTGGCCGTCAAGGAACGCCTTGTTATTGTTAGGGTCCTGCCAGGAGAGCGTTCCAGGGACAAAGGTCTTGTAGAGCTGCGCCGCGTATTCAAGGGCCGCGATGGTCTCGGGTGAGTTCACCACCACATTGCCTTTGTCATCCACCAGCTTGCCACCATGCGACCAGAGCAGCCAGTGCACCCAATTATTGCCATCACCGACCGCTTTACCTAGTGCGAAACCCGCTGGCGTACCTTTGGCTTTCATCGCCTGGCAAAGCTTCAGAAAGCCCGCCGTGTCGGTAGGCATCGTGTCAAAGCCTGCTGCTTTCATATGGCTTTCGCGATACACCATCGCGTTGGCAATAATGGCCCACGGCACTGAAATCCATTTGTTGTTCAGTGTACCGTATTGCTTTGATACGTCGTACCAGCCACCATACTTGTTCCCCAGATAGGTGCAGAGCTCCGTGACATCAAGCAATTTTGTAGGATACTGGAATGGATCATCGAACCAACCCATGATCATGTCAGGGCCGCTGCCTACGTTGGCGGTCACTGCGGCTTTAGGACGCACATCTTCCCAGCCCTCGTTATCAACGCGCACTTCAACGCCCGTCGCTTTGCTAAAGGCTGCGACGTTGGCCATAAACTGATCCTCATCTCCCTGTACGAAACGTTTCCAGCGCAGCACACGCAGTTTTGCGCCCGCTTCTGGCTTATAGGAAAGGGTTGGTGTTTGCGCCATAGTGAGCGGGCTATAGCTACCTACCGCCGAGGCACCTGCGACAGCTGCGCCTGTTCCGATAAATTCACGACGTGATACGTTTTTCATGCTTGATCTCCTTGGGTACAGCAGTGGACTGCTTTGTTATTAAAAAGACTGCAATCGAATCATTAGTCAAGAGCTACACAACAAAACTAAAGAACTGTGCCACTCGCAGCATCAAATAAGTGGCATTTGGTCACGTCAGGTCTGAGCTTCAACGTCTGGCCTGGGACGATATCCATACGCTCGTGGAACACGATCGTCATGGGCGTTGCTGCGAGCTCACAACTTACAAACGTATCGGCGCCGGTAGGCTCGATCACATTTGCGGTGACGGTAATCTGACCTGCGGGGTCAATGATTAAGTGCTCCGGGCGTGTGCCGAACAATGCTTCTTGGCCTTCATTGCCAACCAGATAGTTTTTGACGGTAATGATGATGCCGTCTCGTAGTTCGATCGCGGTGGATCCATTCTGGTGGCGCAACTTGCCTGGCAACATATTCATGGCGGGCGAACCGATGAATCCAGCAACGAATGTATTGGCTGGATGTTCATACAACTCGAGCGGGCCGCCGACTTGTTCGACGATGCCATCACGCATCACGACAATCTGATCACCCATGGTCATGGCCTCGATCTGGTCGTGTGTCACATACACAGAGGTGGTTTTCAGGCGCTGGTGCAACGCTTTAATCTCGGTGCGCATCTGCACGCGCAGTTTTGCATCCAGGTTTGATAGTGGCTCGTCAAACAGAAATACTTGTGGGTCACGCACAATCGCACGCCCCATTGCGACTCGCTGCCGCTGACCGCCGGAGAGCTGACGGGGAAAACGTTCGAGCAACTCTGTTAGTCCGAGAATCTCAGCTGCGCGTTTGACGCGGGCATCACTGTCGGCTTTATCGGCTTTGGCCAGCATGAGCGAAAACGCCATGTTGTCCCGGACAGACATGTGTGGATACAGCGCGTAATTCTGAAACACCATCGCGATGTCGCGCTCTTTGGGCTGCATATTGTTGACGCATTTGTCGCCAATAAATATTTCACCACCCGTGACCTCTTCTAGCCCTGCCAGCATGCGTAACAGTGTTGACTTTCCACATCCCGAGGGACCAACCAGAACAGTAAAGGATCCTTCAGGGATGGTGATATCCACACCATGAAGGATCTCGGTGTCTTGAAAAGATTTCTTGACGCCGCGTAGGGTGACACTAGCCATTATCGCGATCCTTGAATAACAACGTAATCAGGTTTGCCTGTTTTGGCAAAGGTAATGATGTTTTGTGCTGCTTTGCTGCGCAACTCGATTTCGGCTTCTTTCGAAAAGAAAGCAGCGTGAGGTGTGAGGATCGTGCGCGGGTGGCGAACCAGTGGATGATCGCCTGGCGGCTCGGTTGGCAATACGTCAAGTGCCAGACCACCCAGAATGCCAGAGTCGAGTGCCGCGAGTGCGTCGTCTACGTTAACCAGACCCCCACGCGCTGTATTGACAATGAAGCTGCCGGGTTTCATCAGCTTGAGCATGTCGCGATTGATGATGTTGCGGGTTTCATCGTTGAGCGGTGTGTGGACCGAAATAATATCTGCGGTGGAAAATAGCTTTTCCATCTCTACACGTTCGACGTAGGGTGGGAAGTCATACGCCATGAGGTGAGGATCGCAAGCGATCACTTTGCCGTACGTCTCGCGAGAGATATGCGCAAAGCGTTTGCCGATGCGACCCAGGCCTAGTACCCCAACCGTCATGTTGAGCGGACGTTTGAGCACGCCAGGACTCAGGTAATGCCACGTGCCCGCGCGCACATCGCGATCGTAAAAAGATAAATGGCGGGTCAGATTCAATGCCATCGCAAAGGCGTGGCTGGCGACTTCGTGCACACCATAGTCGGGTGAGTTGCCCACCCAGACGCCGCACGCTTGCGCATCATTGGTATTGATCGTGTCAAACCCTGCGCCAAAGCGACTGACGATTTTCAAATTGGGCAATGCTTCAAAGACTTTACGGTTGGCTGGGGCGTATTGCAATAAAAATGCATCGGCATTTTTACCGGCTTCGATGAGATCGTCCTCTGTCTTGCACTGGGCGGTGGTCACCGACAATCCTGCTTGCTTAAACAGACCGAGCTCAAGTTCGACATTTGGGAAGTCGAAGTCCGTAATTAAAACGTTCATGAAAGCGTATGTCTCCAGCGACTTGAGTTGGCAATTGTGTTTGACTTGGTGACTGAAGGATATTATGGTTGTGCCAACAGAGCAATTGGTCTGACCAATTTTTAGCTAAACAACGGGAAAACCCCTAAACTTTTCGAGGCGATTACGATGGCTGCAGCAGCGATTTATGATTTTTCAGGTAAACACGCCGTTATTACTGGCGGTGCGGCCGGTATTGGCGAGGCTTGCGCGCGACGTTTATTAAATGGCGGCGCAAAAGTTTCAATCTGGGATCGTGATGAGAAAGCATTGGCAGCGGTACGAGAAAAATTTGGCATGCATGCGCAGGGCGTGCAGGTCGATGTTTCGGATGAGCAATCTGTGATGACTGCAGTCAAGGCTACATTAGCCTTTGCGAATCATATCGACATCCTTGTGAATAGTGCGGGTATAACGGGACCCAACACCACTGTCATCGAATACCCGGTCGAGGAATGG
The DNA here is from genome assembly GCA_903865015.1 of uncultured beta proteobacterium. Taxonomy (GTDB): domain Bacteria; phylum Pseudomonadota; class Gammaproteobacteria; order Burkholderiales; family Burkholderiaceae_B; genus Zwartia. Next base: position 7,647 of record CAIPID010000012.1, read on the forward strand.
AATCGCGTCTTTGATATCAACGTGCGCGGTACGTTTCTGACGTGTAAAAATATCGCGCCGGTGATGAAACAAGCTAATGGTGGTAAGGGTTATGGCCGTATTGTGAATATCGCCTCGGTTGCGGGCAAAGAAGGCAATCCGAACGCCTCTGCCTATAGCGCTTCGAAGGCAGCCGTGATGGGACTGACCAAGTCCTTGGGTAAGGAGCTGGCCTTGACAGAAATCAAGGTCAACTGCATCACTCCTGCAGCAGTCAAGACGGGCATGTTTGACCAGATGACGCAGCAGCATATTGATTTCATGCTCTCTAAAATTCCAATGAATCGTTTTGGTGAAATTACCGAAATCGCTAATCTCGTCGCCTGGCTGTCCTCCGATGAGTGCAGCTTCTCCACCGGTGCAGTGTTTGATATCTCCGGTGGTCGTGCGACCTATTGATTGATGAGACTGATGATGACTGAGACCATAACCCAACCGCAACCGATGTATCGCACCGAAGACTTGCTCACATTTTCGACAAGTTTGCTCATCCAGGCTGGACTAGATGATGACAAGGCGCAAATCGTTGCGCGCACGTTGGTCGAGGGCGATTTACTTGGCCACAACACCCATGGTTTGGCTTTATTACCGGGTTACCTGAAAGATATCCTCGCCGGTGGCATGACCGCACATGGCAGCTATCGCGTTTTACGCGATAAACCTGCGGTGCAGCTTTGGGATGGCGAACGCCTGCCTGGGCCCTGGCTGATCGAAAAAGGACTCGACATGCTTATTCCCAGGGCACGAGAGCTGGGTGTCGCGACCCTTGCGATCAAGCGCAGTCATCACATTGCTTGTCTCGCGGTCTACCTGATGCGTGCGGCCAAAGAGGGCATGTTGATGGTGCTTGCGAGCTCGGATCCGGCGGCCGCGAGTGTTGCGCCGTTTGGAGGCACGCAGCCCGTCATGACGCCTAATCCGATCGCGATGGGTTTTCCGTGTTCGCGTGGTGATGTGTTGATTGATATTTCAGCATCGATTACGACCAATGGTATGTGCAATCGCCGCGCCGCGGCAGGTGAAACATTTGCCGAGGATTGGCTCATGGATGCGCAAGGTCATCCGACCAATGATCCCGCTGTGTTTGCCCAGAATCCTCCTGGCACCATTCTGCCGATTGGCGGACTGAGCTACGGACATAAAGGCTACGGCTTGGGTCTGATGGTCGAGGCGTTGACAGGTGGGCTAAGCGGTTGGGGGCGCGCTGATCCGAAAGAAGGCTGGGGTGCGACCGTGCACATCACTTTGTATGATCCCGATGCTTTTGGTGGCCGTGCGGATTTTCTGCGTCAGATGGATCATCTGGCGGGTTCATGCATCCATAATGTCCCGCGCGTGCCGGGCACGAAAGTGCGCCTGCCGGGTCAGGCAGGTTTGGCGTTGCGTGCAGAACAGTTACAACAAGGGGTGAAACTTCATCCGGGCATTTTGCCTGGTTTGACGGCTTTTGCGGCTAAGTTCAATGTTGCTTTGCCAGTGAGTTTGTGATCGCTGTTTGATTTGACCCAGCTGGCCGAAAAACGTTTGTAGGCGCGCTCCATATGATGTCGCATGGCTAGGCGCGCCTTCTCTGCATCGCGCGCTTTGATGGCGCGCACGATGGCCCGATGTTCTTTAATCGCTTGGTTCCAGGTGACGCTGGTATCAAAATAATTAGAGAGTCTTGAGAAAAGCACACCCATACGGGCGTCGAACATCTGCTCAACTATGCTTGCCAACACTTGATTGCCTGAAGCGCGCGCAAGCACCGAGTGAAACTCGCGGTCTGCTTCGAGCGGATTCTGGTTTTTTTTGGATTGGTCAATCATCTGATTGAGGAGCGATTCGAGTTGTTCGACATCCTGATCAGTTCTGCATAATGCTGCTTGAGACGCAATTTCAGACTCGATGAGAAGTCTGGCCTGTATCAGCTCAAAGGGTGCAAATTCTTTGGCAGCGATCTTGCTCTCTCGCCGGCCCTTTTGCTTTGCTTGTTCAGGCTTGCATACATACACACCCGATCCCATCTTGATCTGCACAACCCCAACCACCTCAAGCGCTATTAATGCCTCGCGCACGGATGGTCGTGAGACTTTGAATTTTTCAGCCAGATCGCGCTCAGATGGCAGACGACTTTCCACGGAGAATTCGCCCGCATCAATCAAATGCAAAAGTTGATCGGCGATCTGCTGGTAAACCCGACGCGTGTCGATGGATTGGATTGGCATGTAAATATGTGTTGCGTATAGAGGCAAAAAGTACGAAGCTGTGGATTGGATTTTGGCACAATAACTGGTAAATTGGTAAAGCCAATTTAACAACGGAGAATTCCAGCATGCGTCTGCAAGGAAAAAAAATAGTTGTCACCGCTGCGGGGCAGGGCATCGGTCGGGCCACTGTACTCGCAATGGCAAAAGAGGGGGCGACTATTTGGGCCACGGATATCAATCCCGAGCTGCTCAAGTCTTATGCGGGTATGCCTAATATTCAGACCGCGGTGCTCAATGTCTTGAAAACCGCTGAGGTCGAGGCTTTTGCCAAGCAGGTGGGCAATATCGATGTGTTATTCAATTGTGCGGGTTTTGTGCATCAGGGCGATATTCTGAACCTGAGCGAAGCCGACTGGGATTTCAGTATGGATTTAAATGTTAAGTCCATGTATCGCACGATCCGTGCGTTTGTACCAGGTATGTTGGCGCAAGGCCATGGCAGTGTGATCAATATGGCGTCAGCTGCGTCTAACATCAAAGGCGCGCCAAATCGCGTGATTTATAGTGCATCCAAAGCGGCGGTCATTGGTTTGACGCGCGCCCTGGCTGCAGATTACGTTTCGCGCGGTGTGCGCTTTAATGCTATTTGCCCCGGTACGATTGAATCACCTTCACTCGGTGATCGTATACAAGCTGTTTCACAACAAAGTGGCAAAACAGTTGCCGAGGCACGGGAGCAGTTCGTTGCGCGCCAGCCTATCGGCCGTATCGGCAAAGCCGAAGAAATCGCTTACCTCGCGATTTATCTCGCGTCAGATGAGTCGGCATTTACAACAGGTACTTCACAAATTATTGATGGCGGATGGTCGCTGTAATTTTTATTCACTCCAGGAGCATGCATGAAACTCGTTCGTTATGGCGCTAAAGGCAAAGAAAAGCCAGGTCTAATTGATAAAGAAGGCAAACTGCGCGATTTGTCTAAAGTCGTCAAAGACATTACCCCGGAGCAGTTCACAACTGCGGCAATGGCTAAATTAAACAAGCTCGACACCAGCAAATTACCCTTGGTTAAAGGCAAACCACGTTTTGGCGTCCCTTTCTCTGGCGTGGGGAAGTTCCTGGCGATTGGTTTGAATTATTCAGATCATGCCGAAGAAGCCGGGATGGCGATCCCTAAAGAACCCATCATGTTCTTTAAAGCGGATACCAGCCTGACAGGCCCGAACGATAAGGTCATGTTGCCACAAGGTTCCAAAAAATCAGACTGGGAAGTCGAACTTGGAATCGTCATCGGCAAGAAAGCCCGTTATGTCACCAAGAAAGACGCACTCAAACACGTAGCAGGTTATTGCGTCGTCAATGATGTATCCGAGCGCGAGTATCAGCTTGAGCGTGGCGGTACCTGGGATAAAGGTAAGGGCTGTGACACCTTTGGTCCCGTGGGCCCATGGCTCGTGACAAAAGACGAAATCAAGGATCCACAAAACCTCGGTATGTGGCTGGACGTAAACGGTAAACGTTTTCAGACAGGCAATACCAAGACCATGATTTTTGATGCAGCAACCATCATCAGCTACGTCAGCGAATTCATGACCTTAATGCCAGGTGACATCATTACAACGGGTACGCCACCTGGCGTGGGCATGGGTGTCAAGCCTAAGCCACGATACCTGAAGGCTGGCGATGTGATGACCCTTGGGATCGAAGGTCTGGGCGAGCAGCGTCAGGAAGTTGTCGCATTCAAAAAGTAAAGTGTTCTAAAAAATCACCGGGTAGGGCGAGGAGCTCCCCGGTGATTGTCATTTAAAAAATAAGGAGGCTCAAGTGGCCAAGTCGAACAAAAAAACTGCTCCGGCTAGTCGCTCGAGTCAATGGTTTGCACGCAATGATATTTATGGTTTTATCTATCGTAGCTGGACCAAAAATCGTGGCATTCCGCATGATCAGTTCGACGGCCGTCCGGTTATTGGTATTTGTAATACCTGGTCAGAGCTGACACCTTGTAATACCCATCTAAGAGTCTTGGCCGATCAGGTTAAACAGGGCGTGCTGGAGGCCGGTGGTTTTCCGCTTGAGTTCCCGGTGACCTCTTTAGGCGAAACTTTAGTGCGCCCCACGGCAATGTTGTTGCGTAATCTCGCCAGCATGGATGTTGAGGAAACGATTCGCGCCAATCCCCTGGATGGTGTGGTGCTGCTGTTTGGTTGCGACAAGACAACTCCTTCACTATTGATGGGTGCTTCGAGTGTCAATATCCCGACCATCGGCGTGTCAGGTGGTCCGATGCTCAATGGTAAATATCGTGGCCAGGATATTGGCTCAGGCACCAATACTTGGTCGATGTCGGAGGATGTACGTGCCGGCAAGATGACAGTCGAAGAATTCCACGAGGCAGAGTCCTGCATGCACCGCTCGCATGGTAGCTGTATGGTGATGGGGACAGCCTCAACGATGGCGAGTATGGTCGAGGCGCTCGGTGTCGCCTTGCCTGGTAACGCTGCCTTTCCCGCTGTGGATGCGCGGCGCAACGTGTTGGCGCGTGAGTCTGGTCGCCGTATTGTGCAAATGGTCAAAGACAACATTACGCTAGATAAGATCCTGACGCGTCAGGCATTTGAGAATGCGATTCGCACCAATGCTGCGATTGGTGGTTCGACCAATGCTGTGATTCATTTGATCGCGATTGCGCGTCGGATTGGCGTAGATCTCGGGATTGATGACTGGGATAAATTTGGGCGTGATGTGCATACATTGCTCAATCTGATGCCAAGTGGCAAATATCTGATGGAAGACTTTTGCTATGCAGGAGGCTTGCCCGTGATTCTGCGCACACTTGGTGAGCAGGGTCTGTTAAATAAAAAGGCCTTGACCGTCACTGGCAAAAGCATCTGGGACAACAACAAAAAGGCAGACTGCTGGAATCGTGATGTCATCACGACCTGGGAAAAACCATTCAAGAAAAACACGGGTATCGCGGTGCTGCGCGGCAATCTTTGCCCGGATGGCGCGATTATCAAACCATCTGCCGCGACCCCCAAATTGCTCAAGCATCGCGGCCGTGCAGTGGTATTCGAAGACATCGAGGATTTCCACAAACGCATCGATAGTCCTAAACTCGATATTGATGAAAACTGCATAATGGTGCTTAAGAACTGCGGCCCTAAAGGCTACCCAGGCATGGCTGAGGTTGGCAACATGCCCTTGCCACCCAAGATCCTGAAAAAAGGCATCACGGATATGATCCGTATCTCTGATGCGCGCATGAGTGGGACGGCCTATGGTACGGTGGTGTTGCATGTTGCGCCTGAGGCTGCTGCGGGCGGGACATTAGCGCTGGTAGAAAACGGCGATATGATCGAGCTTGATGTCGCCAAGCGTCGCCTGCATCTGGATGTGAGCGACGAGATTCTGGCTAAGCGCAAGCTCAAATGGAAGGCGCCAAAGCCACCTCTTGATCGCGGCTATTACAAACTCTATGTCGAGCATGTGAATCAAGCCAACGAAGGCGTTGACTTTGATTTTCTGGTCGGTTGCAGCGGCAGCGCTGTGCCGCGTGACAATCACTAAAAAGCGTCGGGCGTATGAGCTCTGATGGCTAGTCAGGCTGTCAGGGCTTCGATCACTGCACGCGGGTTGTGATCAATCACGTTGAGCAAAACACGTGCTGGCCCGTGCGGCATTCTGTCTCCACGTTCCCAGTGTCTGAGCGTTGCGGTTGAAAAACCGAACATTCCTGCAAACTGCTCCTGAGTCATACCGATACGCTGGCGAAGTGCTTTGACATTGATTTCTTTAGGTCGATGGATGATGGCCTCATCTGAACGTCCGGACGCGTGCTCAATTGCCTCTAACAATCCCTTTTTAATACTCTTGAATGCGGCACTCAATGCTGTGCTCCTTTCCATGATTTTTTCAAAATAGTGATTAACGCAGCCAGAGCGTTTCTATCTGATTGGGTCAGGTTGTCGCGGTCACTCTTAGCGAATAAAGTTAATAGATACAGTGGAATGTGTTCGTTATAGAAATAATAGATAACTCGGACCCCAGAATTTTTTCCTTGATGGCCTCGTTGCCAGCGAACCTTTCGGACGCCTCCTGTGCCTTCAATCAAAACTCCAGCTGTTGGATGAGATGCCAGGTAGGTAAAAAGTGTTTGAAGTTCATTCTGTGTAAGAAGCTTGGATGACCTTCTGGAAAACTCAGGTAATTCTGCAATCGTGATCAATTTGTATAGTAATCCATTGGCTTAGTTTTATAAAGCCCATGAAAAAGGGCGCAGCATAAGTCGAGTGTGACTTCTGCTACGCCCTAAATTGCTATCTAATCGCGGAAATATCCTTCCGTACATCCACTAAAAATCACTAAAACGCGTCGCGTAATACCTCTGCGCAGAGTTTGACCGCTGTGTTCGCCTCTCGCAGAATCCTGCCCATAGGCACAAAGCCATGGATCTGTCGTTCAAAGCAGATGTATTGAGTTGGCACACCCGAGGCAGACAGCTTGTCTGCATAGGCACGACCTTCGTCTCGCAGAGGGTCGTAGCCTGCAGTGATCACCAGAGCGGCAGGCAGATCTGTGTGATCTGTTGCAAGCATGGGTGAGCCGCGCCAGTCTTCGCGCATCCAGGTCTCTGGCATATAGTGACCATAAAAATAATCCATCGAATCGCGTGTTAGCAGATAGCCTTGCGCATTACTGATCATTGATGCGCTGACTTCGGCCGCATTGGCTACAGGGTAGATCAGCAGTTGCAGCACTGGCTTAAAGCTTTTGTCTTGTTTGAGTGTCAGCGAGACCACTGCAGCGAGATGTCCACCTGCGCTATCGCCACCAATGGCGATACGTTTTGGATCAATTTTTAAAGCTGCTGCATTGTCATGCACCCATTTAGTCGCTGCGACGCAATCATCTGAAGCCGCAGGGAAAATATGTTCGGGCGCCAGACGATAGTGCACGGCAAATACAGCACAGCCAGCCAGATTGGCGAGCGTGCGGCACAACGTATCGTGGGTATCCAGATCGCCGATCACATGACCACCACCGTGGTAGTAGACCAGTGCAGGCAATACATCGCTTGTCTTGCTGCCAGCCGGACGATAGCAGCGCAGCGGTATATCGCCCCCAGGACCCGGGATCTGTAAATCCTTTGACTCTGCGACTTCTGGAGCATCCGGCTGGCTGAAAAAACGCCGCTGTACATAAAAGTCGCGCGCGTCTTTGGGTGACAACGTATGAGTGGGGGGAATCCCTTTTTCTGCAATCAGATCAATCAGGGCTTTTGCTTGTGGATCGAGCATGTTGTCTCCTCTTAACGGATTTCGATTTCAACAAAGACGACTTCATGTGTGCTGGCATTGATCACATTATGATTGACACCCGCACCACGCGTATAGGATTGTCCGGCAATAAGCTCGAACTCTTTTAATCCATCCGGCGTTTCCAGATGGAGCATTCCATTTGTCATGGGCACCACAATGTAGTCGTGACCATGCGTATGCCATCCAGTTTCGGTTCCGGGTGCAAAGCGCCATTCAGTCACAATCGCACGATCATTATTGATTTGCGTAGTCGGTACGGCTTGTATGCGATTTGTCATGACTTATCCTTAACGTTGTGTAACTGGACCTATCGTTTAATGCTGAAGGCCCGACCGGTCGCCACAACAGCGAATACGGCTAGTGCAAAACCTAGTGTCATCATATCGATGGATTCGCCAAGCAGCAAGGCTGAGAAAAGGATCGTAGTGAAAGGCTGAATCAGTTGCGTCTGGCCGACGCGTGCGATGCCACCCAGTGCGAGGCCGCGAAACCAGGGAAGAAAACCAAGAAACTGACTCACTAGCGCAGCATATAAAAAGCCTGTCCAGGCTGTGGCTGTTACTTCGGAAAATGTGGGTGCAAACCAGATCGCTGGTGCAATATAAATGGGTAATGCGATGACCATTGCCCAGGATATGACTTGCAGACCACCAAGGGATTTAGATAAATGGCCGCCGACAGCGTATGACGTCGAACCAGTCACCACCGCGGTCAGCAAAGCTAGATCCGCCCAATGCAGCGCTCCATTGCCTTTGATGAGCGAGAAAGCGATGACGAGTGCGCTGCCGATCAATGCCAGCACCCAAAATCCTACAGAGGGTCGCTCCTTGAATAAAAGGGCGCCAACCGCAGCGGTGGTGAGCGGCATGATGCCAAGCATGACTCCGCCGTGTGATGCATCGACGTGTCCCATTGCTAATGCGGTAAAAATTGGGAACCCAAGTCCTACGCCCATTACCACTAATAGCAGGTACCTAAACTCTAGCCAGGTTGGACGGCGGGATTTCGACAAATACAGATAAATGCTTGCGGGTACCGCAGCTAGCAACCCGCGGCCAGTGCCGATAAACAAAGGGTGAAAGGACTCAAGCGCCATGCGTGTTGCAGGCAAGGTCAGACTAAATAGCGTGACTGCAGTCAGGCCTAAGAGCATGCCTTTTGTTTCTGGTTTCATATTCAATCTCGGGTCAATGCAGTCATGGTAGACGGATGCCTAGTCCGAAAAAGGAAAAACCATGCGCAAAGGCATGGTTTTTCCTTTCATTCAAGCTAGCGGTTTACATGCTACTGTAAACAGGACCCTCTCCACCTTGTGGTGTGACCCATACGATGTTCTGGGTAGGATCTTTGATGTCGCAGGTCTTGCAGTGCACGCAGTTCTGAGCATTAATCTGCAGACGGTCTGCACCACTGGCGTCATCTTTGACAAACTCATAGACACCGGCTGGGCAGTACCGTGCTTCTGGCCCACCATACAGAGCAAGGTTTACCGACACAGGCACTGATGCGTCTTTCAATGTCAGATGCACGGGCTGGTTTTCTTCGTGGTTGGTGTTGGAGATAAATACCGAGCTCAAAC
>CAIPID010000013.1 GCA_903865015.1 uncultured beta proteobacterium
AGCGGATCTTTTTGTGTATCGTTCTGTCTATGATCCACATTACAGAACTCCGCCTGCCTGTCGAGCATGCTCCCGAGGCACTGCAAGCTGCGATTATTCAACGCCTGGGCATCACTGCCCAGGATCTGTTGGGTTTCGATCTCTTCAAACGCAGCTACGATGCACGTAAAAACAGCGCTCTTTCATTTATATACACCGTAAATGTCAGCGTTGAGAATGAATCCGCCGTTCTGGCTAAATTCAAGGGTGACTTGCATGTCAAGCCTACGCCAGATACTAGCTATCACTTTGTTGCCAATGCAGCGCAACGCAGCAATGCGTCTTCCAGCCTGCGTCCTGTTGTCATTGGTTTTGGACCTTGTGGGATTTTTGCTGCCCTGCTGCTCGCCCAAATGGGCTTTAAACCCATCGTACTCGAACGCGGCAAAGCGGTTCGCGAACGTACCCAGGATACCTGGGGTCTATGGCGCAAAAACGTATTAAATCCAGAATCCAATGTTCAGTTTGGCGAAGGCGGTGCGGGTACCTTTTCCGATGGCAAACTTTATAGCCAGATCAAAGATCCAAAATTTTACGGCCGTCAGGTTATCCGTGAATTCATCAAAGCGGGTGCACCCGAAGAAATTGAATATGTAGCCAAGCCACACATCGGTACCTTCAGGTTGGTCGGTGTTGTCGAAAAGATGCGCGAAGAAATCATCTCTCTTGGCGGCGAAATCAGGTTTTCGCAAAAGGTGACTGGGTTTGATATCGACAACAACCAGATTCGTGGCGTTCAACTCGAAAGCGGTGAAACAATACAAGCAGACCACGTTGTGCTCGCACTCGGTCACAGCGCCCGCGATACATTTAAAGTGTTACACGATGCAGGTGTTTACATGGAAGCCAAACCTTTTTCGGTTGGATTCCGAATCGAACACCCCCAGTCACTCATTGATCGCGCCAGATTGGGCCCGCACGCGGGTAACAAACTGATTGGTGCAGCCGATTACAAGCTTGTCCATCACGCCAAAAATGGCCGTGCTGTCTACAGTTTTTGTATGTGTCCTGGCGGCACTGTCGTGGCGGCAACGTCCGAGCCTAATCGCGTCGTCACAAATGGCATGAGCCAGTACTCACGCAACGAACGCAACGCCAATGCAGGTATCGTAGTAGGTATTACACCCGACGACTATCCGGGCGGCCCTCTGGCCGGTATCGAATTCCAGCGCGCGCTTGAATCTAAAGCGTATGAGTTGGGAGGTGGCACCTATGAGGCACCCGGACAGCTAGTAGGTGATTTTCTGATGGGACGTGCATCGACAGAGTTAGGCAGCGTGACGCCGTCATACAAGCCTGGCGTGCATTTGACTGATTTAGCACCGAGCTTACCCGCCTATGCCATCGAAGCGATTCGCGAAGCGATCCCCGCCTTTGAAAAACAAATCAAAGGTTTTTCCATGCATGATGCAATCCTGACGGGTATTGAAACGAGAACCTCTTCACCCTTGCGGATCACGCGTGGCGACAATCTGCAAAGTGTCAATATCAAAGGTCTTTACCCCGCTGGAGAAGGCGCTGGATATGCGGGGGGAATTCTGTCAGCGGGCGTGGATGGCATACGTGTAGCCGAGGCGGTCGCGCTCAGTTGTTTGAACACGTGATTCGTACGACCGAATACGCGTATCCAACCCATCTGCGCGAGGCAATAGACGACCTCCCTATCACCCCGGGCGTCTATACCTTTCATGGCGCCGAGGGAGATTTGCCGCTTTATATTGGCAAAAGCATCAACATAAGGAATCGCGTTCTTTCTCATCTACGAACGCAAGACGAAGCACGCATGCTGCGACAAACCCAGCGCATTACATATATTCAATGCGCGGGTGAAATTGGTGCGCTTCTACTTGAGGCAAGCATGATCAAGCAGCAACAGCCTCTATTCAATCAAAAACTAAGACGCACTAAACAAATGTGCGCGTTAAGTATTCAAGATGGACGCCCAACGGTTGTCTATTCTAAGGATATTAATTTTGCAACGCAGTCAGGCTTATTCGGATTATTTGCCAGCAGACAATCAGCTCTAGAAAAAATACGCGATATTGCTGATGAACACCGACTATGCCTTGGACTGTTAGGTCTGGAAAAGATTAAACCCGGTAAACCTTGCTTTCGCTCAATGATCAATCGATGCGCAGGGGCGTGCTGCGCTAAGGAGGGCGTAGAGGATCATCAAGGTCGATTGATCTCGGCACTCAACAATATGAGAATCATTTGCTGGCCTTACTCTGGAGCGATTGGCTTAATTGAACGTCACCCTGCCATGACTCAGATCCACGTTGTACAAAACTGGTGCTATCTCGGCTCAGTAACTGATTTAAAACAAGCCCGTGCGCTCACAGCACAAGCATCGGGGTTTGATGCGGACGGTTATAAAATTCTGTGCCGACCGCTGCTCGCAGGCGGCACAGAAATAGTTGAGCTTTGACTTAGTCGGGAGTAATCGCGACGTTATTGAGCTTATTGATATGCTCTGGCCAACGTCTTTTTTGCGCGGATTGCAACAACACACGCCCCCAGGACATCCAGGCATCCCAGCCGATACGTTTATCCCACGTATTACCCCAGCTTGATACGAGTTGCACGCCACTTGCCGCGTAAAGCTCGGCTTGTTCAAAATTCCGATGTGTCAGATGCAATTGCGCCAGCAGCAATTGTGGCTCTGCTACCCAAGGATTTAATTTGATGGCCTGTTCAAGTACACCACGGGTTGCCTCAGAGGAAATCAAAGGCTGATTTTGCGAAATGACCGACCAGTACAGTGAGGCTGCGGAGGCTTCTTCGGCTGGATGTAATACCTGTTTACCACCGGCGAAAACAGGTGGGTGAGGCAAGATATCCTTTAACGCGGGATGATGTAAATAATTTCCAAGGCGAGACATTTGCCCAACGCGATACGTGGTGGGCCGCATGGGACCCGGCCACAACGCGGCAGCCCAATGCACCTCGGCCGAACGATTTTCATAGTCCGGATAGCCTGTATAAATATCATCCTGCCAGCTGTACCATTGCTCACAAATATCAGCCATCGTCGTGACGATGAATATCGCGACATCCTTTGGTGCGACCATATAGGGTTGACCATTCAGGGTCATGGGCAAACTCCCATCGGCCTGCAACTTGCCCTTAAACAACTCGCGCATAAACTCTGTACGCGAGATCACGCAGAATAAGTGAATCAGGCGCTCTGCCTCAACACCCACTGCCTCCTGCAGACGTCCACGTTCTGTATTGATATCGAACTTCATCAGATCAACGTGCATATTGCCGTAGACACTGTGCAACAGGCCGAGTTGCCTGACAATCAGAGGTTGCTGCCAAAGAGTCAGGGTACGCGTCACGCCGATCAGATGGTGCCTGAATGTGCCAGCCTTATGCCAGTCCTGTCCCACACCACGACCAAGTACAAGTGGCATAACTGGCCCCAGATCCGGATCGTGCTGGAGCCATTCTTCATCAAGCAGAGCAATCGCTCGATTCAGTTGTTGGGTATCAAGTTGATGTAATGAGTTTTGCATGCCGAACCTATTTGTCTCGTATGAATATTATTTATTAAAAATCAAACATTGTTACTCTGCAGTCAAGGGTCTGGACAATACGCGCCCAGGTCTCGCACCTGTTGCGTGCCCATGATCCCAGACGACTTCGCCGTTAACAATCACAGTCTCAATTCCCTTGGATAGCGCAATCGGATTCTCGTACGTCGCAACAGCATCAACAGTTTCGTCATCAAACAGGGTTAAGTCTGCGTAAGCCCCTTCTTTAATCAAGCCACGGTCAGCTAAACCAAAATTTACCGCTGTAAGTCCGGTCATTTTGTGGACAGCAGTTTCAAGTGAGAATAATCCAAGACCGCGTCGATAATGCCCAAGCACGCGCGGAAAGGTTGCCCATAGCCTTGGATGTGGCGAAGCATCATGCGGCAGACCATCCGAGCCAATCATGGTTGGACCGAATTGCATAATTTTTTGCACATCGCCCTCGTCCATCCGGAAATAAATAGCGCCTGCAGGGAGTAGTTTTTCGATGGCTTCTTCTTGGGAAACACCCATTTTTTCAGCGATCTTATCCAAGTCCTGACCAGCATACTCAGGCATTTTTTTAGACCAGGTGACAATCACGCGTGCGGAAGTCACAGCGCGACTCCAGGACAACACGGTTGAGCCAGCGGCGTAGGGATAACAATCCAGACAGATCGGTTGCTTTGCCATATTTTTCTGGATGAATTCAAGGGTCTCATCCGAGCGACCATAGTTTTTTTGTCCGATCAATTTATGGTGGGAAATCACAACCGGCACACCCACTTCTCGACCGATACGGAATGTTTCTTCGAGTGAATCCATCACGCCATCTGCTTCGTCGCGCATATGGGTGCAATACAAGCCGTTGAATTGCTTGAGGGGACGACAGATTTCGATGACTTCCTCGGTAGGCGCTGCAACGGCGGGCTCATAAAACAGACCCGTCGATACGCCAATAGCGCCTGCCTGCATAGCCTCGGTCACCAGCACTTTCATTTGCTCAATTTGCTCTGGGGTAGCCGCAGTTTCAAGATCGTCCATCACCGCGACACGCAAGGTCGTATGTCCAACCAGCATGGCTCGATTCGTGGTGGCAGGCTGCGCTTTCAAGGCAGCAAGATAGGAGGCAAAGGTTGGAAACTTGAACCAGACACCCTCATCATCCAGCAAATTCAATGGAGGTGTTACGGGATCTGGGATCGGGCGAGGCATGGGGGCCAGCGATACACCGCAATTCCCGCCAATAATAGTCGTCACACCCTGACTGATTTTCGGTGTCATTTCAGGATCAGACAACATCATGCGATCATCGTGAGTGTGTGCATCGATAAATCCGGGCGCAGCCACCTTACCTTGTAGATCAATTTCATTTTTAGATAAATTTGCCGACAAATCGCCGATTTTAACGATACGATCGCCAACGATGCCGATATCGGCCGAGTAACGCGGCGCGCCCGTCCCATCAATCACAGTGGCATGTCGAATAATTAAATCGAAATTTTTCTGCATAAAAAACCTTTCACGAATGTATTTTTACAGGCACAGTACAAACTATATACTGAGTAACAAGCGTCTAGACGCTCATTCCTGCTGAGAAACCATGCAAGCAACACCTGACATCACGCCTTATCTTGGCAAACTCATTAAATTTCGACGCGATCTCCACGCGCATCCGGAATTAAAGTTCGAAGAGTTTCGCACCTCCGACCAGATCGCCACATACCTTGGGGAATTAGGCCTGACCGTGCACCGCGGTTTGAGTAAAACAGGCATTGTTGCGACGTTGCGTGGGACAGGACCAAACGCTGACGATCCGAGACGAGCGATCGCGTTGCGTGCAGATATGGATGCGCTTCCCGTAACTGAAATAAACAAATTTGAGCACATCAGCCAAAACATTGGTCGTATGCACGCATGCGGCCACGATGGACACACAGCCATGCTCCTGGGAGGAGCAACGCTTTTACAAGCCAAGCCAGACTTTGATGGCACAGTGCATTTCATTTTTCAGCCTGGCGAAGAAGGTGGTGCAGGCGCACGCGTCATGATTGAAGAAGGCTTGTTCGATCTGTTTCCGGCCGCAGCTGTTTTTGCTTTGCATAACTGGCCCGCCATGCCTGCAGGCAAAATGGGAGTGCGTGTTGGTCCCATCATGGCTGCAACCAGTCGCTTTGAAATAAGGATTTCTGGACAAGGCGGACATGCCGCACAACCGCATAGCACTATTGATCCTATTCCCGTTGCCTGTGCACTGGTGACACAACTCCAGACCCTGGTATCACGCACCATTGACCCGCTAGACAGCGCCGTACTGACCGTTGGGAAAATCGAATCCGGCACAACAGAAAACATCATCCCCAATGAAGCCATTATTTACGGAACCTGCCGGAGCCTGAAAAAGCAAACACTGAACAATCTGACAACAGCGATGGAACGGATGAGTACCCATGTTGCGCAAGCACACGGGGCAACCGCGACAGTCATCATCAAACCAGGCTACCCCAGTACTGACAACCATCCAAGAGAAGCACGTTTCATGGCTGAGGTCATGGCGGCAACAGTTGGTTCCAAGAATGCACAAGATGACGTTCTGCCAGCCATGACAGGAGAGGACTTCAGCTTTATGCTTGAAAAGGTTCCTGGCGCCTATGGATTCATTGGTAACGGACACGGTGGTTTACCCGGGATCAGCCTGCACAACGCTGCGTACGACTTCAACGATGACATTCTTGGCGTAGGGGCTAATTTCTGGGATCGTCTCGTCAGGCAATGGCTGGAAAAGGAAATATCAGCATGAACACAAGACGACAGATACTCGGGCGTGGACTTTTAGCCACCATCGCCTCGATCGGTTTATGGCCTACCAGCCAGGTGTTCGCTCAGACTCAAAGCTGGCCAAACAAATCTATAAAAATCATCGTCCCTTATCCAACTGCTGGAGTCAGCGATACCATTGTTCGCATGCTGGCAGAGCGCTTGACAGCGGTACTGGGCCAGCCTGTGGTCGTTGAAAATCGTGCAGGCGCGGGCGGCACACTCGGCATGGACATGGTCGCGCGCGCAATGCCTGACGGCTATACGCTTGGTTTCGCAGCGATCAGCCCTTTGACCCTCAATCCGCACGTAATGAAAGTGCCCTACGATGCTCTTAAAGATTTTGCACCGATTGGTTCGGCCATGTACTCACCGATCTATTTATTAGGCACCCCAAAATTCAAAGGGAAAACTTTCGAAGACGTCATTGCCATGAGTCGTGCAAATCCAGGCTCGATCACAGTCGCGACTTCGGGATACGGCACTGTTGGGCACATCATGCTTGAACAGCTAAACAAAAAAACAGGCATTACGCTCACCCACATTCCCTATAAAGGTGGCGCGCAAATTTCTACTGATGCATTAGGCGGTCAGTTTGATCTGATGTTTGCAAATCCCTATGCCAATCTGAATGCATTGATTGAACAAGGCAAACTCAACCCTCTCGCTGTGGGATCCCCCAACAGACTGGCTAACCTTCCTCAAATGCGAACCTTTGCAGAACTCGGTTTACCCGAAGTTAATCTGACATCATTGTTCGGATTTTTTGCTCCTGGAGGAACACCTACTGAGATCATCAACAAACTCAATACAGAGATCAACAAGGTATTGAACGAACCCGACACACAGACTCGCGTTAAAAAAGTTGAAAACCTTGTGATAACAAGTACTCCAGCGGAGTTTGCCACAACAATCAAGCAGGAGTTTGCTGCCAACGCACGCATCGTGAAAGAGGCTGATATCAAGGCTGAGTAGATTTGGCGATGTGAGCGCCCTCGTCTCCCAGATCCCACCATAAACCTGCCATCAGCTGCAGCGACTCGCGCGCCACTGAACCCAGCATATGCTCGTTAGGAGCATGTTGGGAGCACGCAGCATAAGAATGCGGCACCCATACAGTCGGCAAGCCGAGAATCTTTGAAAAAGCATCGTTGGGTAAAGTGCCGCCCAGGTTAGGCAGGATATCCACTTCTTTTCCTACGGAACGCTTGATCGAAGCAGCCGCCATTTTGACCCAGGCATTATCTGGATCAAGACGCGTGGCTTCGGCGGCATCACCACGGCTCGCAATCACTTCGATATCGCTATAGCCACGGGCATCCAGATGCTCGCGGATGTGCTCAATAAAATGCTCATTATCGCTACCCACTACGTAGCGCAACTGACAGAATGCAACAGCGTGTCCGGGAATTGCATTGACAGGTGCATCAGGGTTGCCTGTCTTGAAGGCCAGCGTTTCAAAGGTGTTCCAGCCAAAGACACGCTCGGCTGGCGTCAAACCAGGCTCAGCCCAATCCGGATCAATCTCAGGGTCATTAGGCCCACCACCGACCTCGATACTTTTCAAAGCACTCCTAACATTCTCTGGCAAGGCGCTAGGCAACAATTTAGGAACAAGGATTTTTCCTTTTTCATCGCACATCGACGCTAAAGCATTCGCTAAACGGATACCAGGATTCCTGAGCAATCCGCCCCAGTTGCCCGAGTGATGGGCACCATCGCGCAGTGCGATACGCAACTCAAAATTAAACGCACCACGCGAACCAAGAAACAAGGTTGGGCGCGCAGCCGAAACACGGGG
>CAIPID010000014.1 GCA_903865015.1 uncultured beta proteobacterium
GCTGCGACCTTTGCATAATCAAACGCAGAAGGACAAATGGGCAAAGCATGTCCAATCAAGTCCCGCCGGACAATCACAATCGTAACTCCAGCTGGGCCTGCATTTTTTTGCGCACCGGCGAACACCATTCCGGTCTTATCAACGTCCATGGGACGTGACAAAAAGTGCGACGAAGCATCTACCACTAACGGCACACCAGGCGCGCCGAGCGACGCCATATCGGGCCAGTCCATGGTTTCAACACCACCGATGGTTTCATTGCTGCAAAGATGCAAATACGCGGCATCCTTGCGGACTTGCCAGGCATGTGAAGGCGGAACCCACGTATACGGCGCCTGATAGTGACCATCGATTACTGTTGCCAGACCGCTCGACGCAGCAATCTGCGCATCACCATAACGCTCACATTCCTGATGCGATTTAACCGACCAGATGCCTGTCAGAACAAAGTCCGCTTTGTGACTTGCAGTACGTCCCAGCAGGTTAAGGGGAACGATCGCATTTTCAGCGCTCGCCCCACCCTGCATAAACATGACCGCGTAGTTTTCCGACACACCAAGTAATTCACGCAAATCCGATTCAGCTTCGCTGCAAATCTGCGTGAACTCCTGACCGCGATGGCTCATTTCCATCACAGACATACCGCAGCCATGCCAGTCGAGCATTTCAGCGGCAGCCTGCTGTAAAACAGTCTCAGGTATGGCCGATGGCCCAGGGGAAAAATTCCAAGGACGCACTGCCATATTAAGACTCCGAACCAGCCTCATTCGTTGAATCGGGTGTGGCGTCGTCAGGTGCCGGGACATCGGATGCGTCAACATCTGATTTGGCGACGACATCCGTCACGTCATCGACCACCTCGTCATCCACATCGCTTTCCACCACACGGCGCACGCCGGACAGCATGCTGCCATCATCGACGTTGATCAGTGTGACACCTTGAGTCGCGCGACCCATTTCGCGGATCTCCGCAACACGGGTACGGACCAATACGCCGCCTGTCGTGATCAGCATGATCTCGTCGGTGGCGTTGGCCAATACAGCTCCGACCACTTTGCCGTTACGCGCCGAAGTCTGAATCGCGATCATGCCCTTGGTACCACGACCGTGGCGGGTGTACTCTCCAATCGGTGTGCGTTTACCAAAACCATTCTGCGTAGCAGTCAACACGGTTTGTGTTTCGTCGCCTGACACCAGCATCGCAATCACTGACTGGCCTTCTTCGAGCATCATGCCGCGCACACCACGGGCATTGCGGCCCATAGGACGCACGTCATTTTCGTCAAAACGGACAGCTTTACCCGAATCAGAGAAGAGCATCACGTCGTGCTTGCCATCGGTCAACTCTGCACCGATCAAGAAATCGCCCTCATCCAGATCAACCGCGATAATGCCGGCTTTACGTGGATTGGAGAAATCAGACAATGGGGTCTTTTTCACAGTACCGCGTGAAGTGGCCATGAATACAGTCTGTGACTCACTGAACTCTTTGATTGGCAATACGACAGTAATTTTCTCGCCATCGATCAATGGGAACATATTGACGATAGGTTTACCGCGCGAGGTTCGTGTTCCCTGGGGAACTTCCCAAACCTTGAGCCAATAAACACGACCACGGTCGGAGAAGCACAACAGGTAGTCGTGCGTATTGGCAGTGAACAACTGATCGATCCAGTCGTCATCCTTGGTCGCCGCAGCCTGCTTGCCACGACCGCCACGACGCTGCGCGCGATACTCGGACAGAGGCTGGCTCTTGATGTAGCCACCCGCAGACAAAGTCACAACCATATCGGCTGGCGTGATCAAGTCCTCGGTATCTAATTCAGTCGCATTCAACTCAATATCCGAACGGCGGGTATCTTTTGCATTGGTACCAAACTCGGTCTTGATCGCTTGCAGTTCATCACTGATGATGACGGTAATGCGTTCGGGGCGCGAGAGGATATCAAGCAGATCAGAAATCGTATCCATCACGGATTTGTATTCACCGACAATCTTGTCTTGCTCAAGACCCGTCAGGCGTTGCAGACGCATGTTCAAGATTTCTTGCGCTTGCGTCTCGCTCAGGCGATACAAGCCATCTTGCTGTAAGCCATAACTATCAGGCAGATTGTCCGGACGGTAAGCAGCACGACCGCCAACAGCCTCAGTGTCCGCACGCGAAAGCATCTCTCGCACCAAGGACGAATCCCAGGTTTGATCCATCAAGTCCTGACGCGCCACAGGAGGTGTAGGCGCGGCTTTGATGATACGGATGAATTCATCAATATTGGCCAACGCGACCGCAAGGCCTTCGAGCACGTGACCACGCTCGCGGGCTTTGCGCAACTGGAATACCGTACGACGCGTCACCACCTCACGGCGGTGCTGCAGGAAATACTCAACCATTTGTTTGAGGTTAAGCAGGCGTGGCTGACCATCGACCAGCGCCACCAAATTCATACCAAAGGTGTCCTGCAACTGCGTGTACTTGTAGAGGTTGTTCAGAACAACCTCAGGCACCTCACCGCGCTTGAGCTCGATGACCAGACGCATACCGTCTTTATCGGACTCATCACGAATATCTGAAATACCTTCGACTTTCTTTTCGTTGACCAGCTCGGCGATACGCTCTTGCAAGGTCTTTTTATTGACCTGGTAAGGCAATGCATCGACCACAATCGCCTGGCGATTGGCACTTCCTTTGATGTCTTCAAAATGGGTCTTGGCGCGCATGATCACACGCCCGCGGCCTGTGCGATAACCGTCGCGTACACCCACGATGCCATAGATGATCCCGCCTGTCGGGAAATCCGGTGCAGGGATGATCTCGATCAGATCATCAATCGTGCACTCTGGATTACGCAGGCAGTACAGGCATCCATCCACAACCTCTGACAAATTGTGAGGAGGAATATTTGTAGCCATACCCACCGCGATACCCGAGCTGCCGTTGACCAGCAAGTTAGGCAAGCGTGAGGGCAACAATAGCGGTTCGTGTTCACTGCCGTCATAGTTGGGACCAAAATCGACGGTTTCCTGGTCGATATCGGCGAGCAATTCGTGTGCGATTTTTGCGAGACGAATTTCGGTGTATCGCATCGCAGCGGCGTTATCGCCGTCGATCGAACCGAAGTTACCCTGACCATCAAC
>CAIPID010000015.1 GCA_903865015.1 uncultured beta proteobacterium
CAAAAGGAAGTAGCAACCCCGATGCTTATCGAACACATTGCCAGAGAAGGATTTTTTTTCCGAGAATCATTCAACGAAGAAAAAATCTTTTCGGCGACTTTTCTTGCCGCTAAATCAGCTTCTGAATTTGTCACGCCTAGTTCTTCAAGCAAAATCATAAACTCATCACCACCTGTACGGGCAACCGTATCGCCTGCGCGGACTGCGGATAAAAGAATTTGTGCTGTTGCTTGTAAAACCAGATCACCCCCACTGTGTCCATGTAGATCATTCACCATTTTAAAATTATCTAGATCAATGGACAGCAGTGCAAAGGATTGTTTCTTACGTCGACTGAGGATAACGGCTCTATTAAGCCGATCGGAAAATAATCGACGATTTGCGAGCATGGTTAGATGGTCAAAAAAGGCTAATTCCTGGATTTTATTTTCGACTAATTTTTCATCAGTAATATCCCAGTTGACTCCTATCATTCGAATAACCGCGCCTACGCCGTTTTTGATTGTCCGAGCGTGTCCGCGAATATGCCTGATATCGCCATCAGGCCGCAAAATCCTGAACTCTGTTTTAAATTCACCTGTCTGAATCGCATCCATAATTGCCTGCTCAGCTTGCTCCCGGTCATCTGGATGCAAACCCTTTTGCCAAGCTTCGTAAGCTCCACTGAATGTATCTGCATGCACACCATACATTGCATACATCTGCTCGTCCCATACTAATACGTCATGTAGTACGTCCCAATCCCAGATGCCCACTCCGCCCGCACTCATTGCAAGATTTAATCGCTGAGATGACTCCTCTAAAGCGGTCTGCGTATCTATGAGAGTTTTAGTGAGTGTTTTGCGCCTAGTGATATTGCGTTGAATCGAAACCCAATGTGTAAACCATCCATCCTCATTGGCAACGGGGAAAATATTCAACTCTTGCCAAAACTCTTCTCCCTCTTTGGTGTAATTAATAACCTCTTCGCGAATAGGCTGCCACTGTGCCAAAGCAACGTGGATACGATGAGTAGTTTCGGGATTAGTGTTGGGTCCATGGAAAATTCTAGGGGTTTGACCGAGCACTTCCTCCAAGGAATAACCTGTTTGTTTGAGAAGTGCGTCATTGGCGTAAACAATTCTTGGCCCAGGCCAATGATAAGGTTCTGCTTCTGTAATCAAAATCAAATCGCTTGAGTGCTTGATCACTCGATTAGCGAGCTCAAGCGAAAGTTTCAATGACTCTTCTGGTTTGGGAATCGTCTGAAAATGCGTAATAAAACAATAAATTTTTTGATTTACTGCCGCTACAAAAACACTCGAAACAAAGGAGATCGGCCGCCCGTCCCGCGCGCGCTGTTCCATCCTCACACGAGCAAACGCATTATTTTCCACGCTCTGAACAAAGTTGATAGGAGTTGCCTGAAAACCCTCCACTTGAACATCATGCAAAGTCATGGCGAATAATTCATTCTGACTGTACTGCATCAGCTCGCAATATGCCTGGCTAGCTTCTATATATTGTCCGTCAGCTGTCACAGCAAAAAACATGTCAGAATTATATTTTGAGCCGACCTCTTCAGTTAATGGCGGTGGTATTTCAGGATGGCTATTGTGATTCTGCATGGCTCTTTGCGTGGAGGCTTTTTCAGAAGTGGTCGATATATACCTATAGCATTGGCACTAAGCATTACACAAGATACCTAAGTCCCATATTAATTAGTACAAATATACCGGCTCATTTATCACTTTCAAAAGTCGACATAGAGTGCGATTATTATTTGTTAGTCATTAGTTGTTTCAGCTGAGTTCACTGTTTGAACGATCTCCTCAATAAACGACCAAAAATATGTCCACAGAAAAAATTCATAATAAAAATAGTGATGGGCTAATAGACCTTATGACTGGGCTAGCCAATC
>CAIPID010000016.1 GCA_903865015.1 uncultured beta proteobacterium
CACCAACTCTCACGGATTGACGACAGAGATAGCACCAGAACCCGAGAGGTGGACAAAAGAAGATCTGACTTTGGATGAGCAATATTCAACAGCGACTAAAGAAGCTCAGGCGGCATTTCATGAGGCCAAAATTGAGTGCCAAACGCTTTATTCGGTAGAACAATCGAATTGTCTGATTCAGGCTAAAAGCGAATTAGACCGTGAGATGGCTGCAATCAAAAAAAGATTTGGTCTGCCTGAATAAGACGCTCAGAATTAGTTAAAGCGACCGCGTGCACCACCCAGGCTGTATTTGCCCGCACCAAGCAGCGCAATCACAAGCGCCGAAAATAAGAACATACCCTGCAACTCCAGAATCCACCCACCGGTTTTTGTGAGTTGCAGCAGTTGGTGTCCATGGGCCAAGTAAACGGCTACAACCATGTTGAATGCGATTACAAGTGCAGCAACGCGCGTCAACACACCCAGAATGATCAGGGCAGGGGCCAGCACCTCACCAATCAGGACGCCATACGCTATCCAGTGTGGCCATCCGTTCGCGGTCACCACGGCATTGATGCCATCTATTCCGTTCATCAGTTTGTTCAGTCCATGCATGAGCAACAGTATGCCGAGCATCAGTCTGAGTATGAGTTTGCCTGCGTCTTCAGCACGAAACATAGATACAACCTTCCAATTAAATAATGGCACGTTCAGTGAAAATCAATCATCTTCTTATGACCCAAATGCTAACAGACAGTCATTAATTATGATCACATATTTTTAGTGAACCATTCACTTAATTCAGCTGCAAATATTGCTGATGAAGCCTATGATCAGAATATCTTTATCAAGCGAAATAGGTGGTGATCATGAAACTGACTTTCTTAGGTGCTGCAGGCACCGTTACAGGATCAAAAACACTTGTAAGCTTTAAAAGTAAATCCATCCTGGTTGATTGCGGACTGTTTCAGGGCTTAAAAAATCTCAGGATGCTGAACTGGATCAAATTCCCCTTTGATCCGAAACAACTTGAAGCCGTGATATTGACCCACGGTCACCTTGACCACAGCGGGGCATTACCGTTGTTGGTTAAACAAGGGTTTCGCGGACCAATATACGCAACGCCCTCATCAATAGATTTATGCCAGATATTATTGCTAGATAGCGCACATTTACAAGAAGAAGAAGCACAATACGCAAACAAACACCAAACATCACGGCATACACCTGCGCTGCCGCTTTATACAACGGATGACGTTAAAAAGACCCTTAAGTTATTCAAACCACTGGTTTTTGATCAATTGTTAAAACTTTCATCAGGGTTTTCAATCAAGTTAAGACCTGCGGGGCATATATTGGGTGCGTCTTCAGCCGAAATCACAGCAGGGGGTAAAACGACATTGTTTTCAGGCGATCTAGGACGCTCAGACGACAAAATCATGCTCCCGCCCGCAAATATTGAGCATGCAGATTGCATTGTGGTGGAGTCAACCTATGGCGACAGATTGCACGAAAAGGCCAATCCAGAAATTAAATTTGCAGAAATCATCAACCGGACCGCCGCCCGAGGCGGTATCGTCGTCATTCCAGCATTTGCTGTCGGGCGTGCGCAGGAGCTATTACTGGCCATTTATCGAATGAAACAGGACGGCCAGATCCCTGATTTGCCTGTATTCCTCAATAGCCCGATGGCGATTGATATGACTGAGATCTACCAGAAACACTGCTCAGAGCATCGCCTCAATAAAACAGAATGCTCCGGAATGGGCAGCATCGCCAAGATGGTCAGGACGGTCGAGGAATCCAGGGCTCTGGATTCGATCAGATATCCATCCATCATCGTGTCGGCAAGCGGCATGGCGACGGGTGGACGTGTGCTGCATCACATTAAGGCGCTCGCACCGGATCGCAGGAACACCATCATATTTGCTGGATTTCAAGCGGCGGGGACGCGTGGTGCCAGAATCCTGGCGGGCGAAAAGACCATTCGTATTTATGGCGAAGAGGTACAGATCAAAGCCGAAGTCGTCGCACTGCAAGGCATGTCTGCGCACGCGGATAGTCAACAAATTATGGATTGGCTCAAAACAACGCCCAAAGCACCGCAAGCTGTTTATCTGAATCATGGCGAGCCAATACCGGCCGATACTTTACGCCAACGGATCGAGCATGAGTTGGGTTGGTCCGCGATGGTGCCGTTACTGGGACAAGCTGTCGAGGTGTAACAGTTCAGATTTCATACACATGAACGGGATGAAAGCTATAGGGATAACCTACTTTGATCCATCCGCAATATGCGCATAATGTATATTATGTAAAGTAATGTAATTTTGTGTTTCTGAATCGCTCGGGAGCTTTCGTTTGCGTCCAGAACCCTCTTGCAATTATTCACAGACACACTTACTGTCATGGCTGCTTAATCAATCAACAATAAAGCTCAACCATGAAAGTATGTATATACGGTGCTGGTGCTGTCGGTGGTCATCTTGCTGCGCGTTTAATCGCTGCAGGGAAAGACCAGGTATCTCTTATCGCCCGTGGCCCACATCTGGAGGCCATTAAAAAGCACGGTATTCGATTGCATCGTGGTGACGAGATCTTTGCTGGCCACCCGTTCGCCGCTACTGACGACCCTGCTGTGCTCGAACCTCAGGATGTCGTGATTGTGACGCTCAAAGCGCAGGCGCTACCAGGTGCTGCGGCAGCGATTAAAGGATTACTTGCAAAAGATGGTGTGGCGGTATTTGCGATCAACGGATTGCCCTGGTGGTGGAATCAAGGCATAAACGAAAAAGACGGTCATTTACCTTTATTAGATCCGGCGGGAGATTTGTGGACACTTTTGCGTCACGACACTCTGGGGTGTGTGATTTATTCACCTAACGAAGTCACTGAGCCTGGCGTGATTTTGGCTGCACCCGGTGACCGCTGGGTATTTGGCGAGCCTGACAATTCCGACTCAACCCGTTTGCAGAGCGTGATCCAAATGTTTGAGCGTGCCGGTATACATGCCATCCCAAGTCTTGATGTGCGCAAAAATGCCTGGCAAAAGCTCATCATTAATGTAGGTTTAAACCCTGTCGCCGCCCTCGCCCGTTTACCCACCGTCGTCTTAACCTCGACCGATGGTATGAAGGATCAAATGAAAGCGCTGATGCGTGAAGCTCTAGCGGTTGCAAAAGCTACGGGCTACGACATTGCGGATACACTTAATTTGGACGAGCTAGTCACACCTAAAAAGCGACCAGGCTCACACCGTGCCTCAATGTATCAGGATGTTTTAGCCGGCAGATCATTGGAGTCAGAAGCAATACTTGGACAGTTGGTCGATTTAGCACATCAACACAATGTCCCCGTACCGAAATGTGAAATGATCCTCGAACTGATTCGAGGACTTGATCACTCTATGCGTTTGAATTAAACATGCAGGTCTGAGAATAAATATTTAGCAAACAGTCTTATTTAACAGGCTAGACATTGAATAACAACTCATTGACTCCGCACTCCTCAGAGTGGCTAAACGCGCAAAAGATTATTGATCTGTATTACGCTGTTGGCTTGTTATTGTTTACTGCCATCAGACTGTTGCCGGGGCATTTAGGCTTACCTGCCATCACATCAATCACACTGACGAGTATTGTTTTTGTATTCGTCCTTGCGGATCTCTGGTCGCTCCATTATCGCGCACGGCCATTCTTAACTAACGCTCTGATACCGTTGCTGACAATCGGCTTTGCGTGCATAGGGATCTGGTTTGTGACCCCCTACGGCATCATGTGGGTTATGGCATCGATCCCTGTACTTTTTGTACGCCTGCCATTAAGAACCGCGTACGCTGCGAGCATAGCGGCTCTGGTCATCACTCTGACTATTTTATTATTCAGACACAGTTTAGATACCGTCACCCTTTCGCGCCTGGCGTTAGCGAGTGGCATGATTATCATCACGCTTGGCAGTTTTTTAAAAATCTTCAATAAGGTTAATCGCGAACTAAATGAGACCAGCGTACTGCTGGACAACACGCTGCAATCTATCTCGCAAGGTGTTGCAGTGATTAGCAATAATAATCGCTTAAAGCTATTCAACCAGCAATTCTGTGAGCTTTTAAATTTGCCACGGTCTTTTATAGCAACTAAGCCCACGTTGCCAGAAATGGTTCAGTTTCAGATTAATAGGGGTGATTTTAAAGATCCCGGAGACATTACACCTGAGACGAGCAGCTACATTGTTTCAAGGGGCGTCAACGTCGATGAACACGTAAAGAGAAATTACGTCCGTAAAGATCCGCAGGGTCGCTATATCGAAGTCCGAACAAATCCGATGCCCTCAGGCGACATCGTACGTACCTACACCGACGTTTCGCAATACGAAAATACCAACCACAAGCTACAAGAATTATTGGACGAGCACCAACAAATTAGTCAAATTGTGTTGCAACGCATGCATGAGCAAATGGTTGAATCGATGACCGAGCTCGCCTTAACACGTGACAACGAAACGGGTTTGCATATCCAACGCACCAGGCTTTACGTCCGTACCCTTGCGGAAACTTTGTGTCACGCTGAGCGCTACCGCGAGCTACTCTCTGATTCAATGATTGAGCAAATCACACTAGCTGCGCCGCTGCATGACCTGGGCAAGGTTGGCATTCCGGATTATATTTTGCTCAAACCTAGCCGACACACATTAGACGAGACGGTGATCATGCAGACTCATGCAATGCTTGGCGAGAGGATTTTGTTATCGACTGCCGGCGTTGATCAAGAGCCAAACTCTCTGTTTAATATCGCCGCCAAAATTGCTGGAGGACACCATGAAAATTGGGATGGAAGCGGCTATCCACGCGGACTCGTCGAGGCCGACATTCCACTCGAGGCAAGGTTAATGGCCCTGGCTGACGTGTATGACGCATTGACGACTGATC
>CAIPID010000017.1 GCA_903865015.1 uncultured beta proteobacterium
AGATCACAGTCTTTCAGCTCAGTCAAATCCTTGGCACCATGCACATTGGCCAGTGCAGCATCGGCGGCCTCAGCGGAAATTTTTCCCTTGTTAGCCAGCGTAGTCCAGGTCGCGGCTAGCGCCTCGCGGGCTGCGATCACCGCCTGGGGCTGGACATCGAATAATCTGACCGTTAATCCTGCTTGGGCCGCGATCTGAACGATCCCACGTCCCATCGCCCCCGCACCTGCTACACCGACTATTTGAATATTTTTCATTTTTTGTTCCATTTCACCATTTGGGTCATTATCGCTCTAAGATTGACCTATGCAAAACACACTCCAGACAGGGCTTACGGTCAGCACTGACCAGGTAAGCGCTCTTTTTAAACCTCGCGACCCACAGGGCAATAAAGGCAGCTTTGGTTGCGCGGCTATTCTTGGTGGCGCACGCGGCATGACCGGCGCGGTGATCCTCGCTGGCAGAGCTGCGCTGAAAACCGGAGCAGGTAAGGTCATGGTGGGGATTGCCCAGACCCCAATGCCCGTGGCGTACGACAGCGCGACCCCAGAATTGATGCTGCATGATAGTCAGGAGTTGATCGAAACAGCCAACAAGATGGATGCCTGGGCCGCAGGTTGCGGTCTTGGTCAATCTGAATATGCTTTAAATTTACTGCGCCAGCTTTTTATCACACGCAGAGATATCCCGCTGGTACTGGACGCGGATGGTTTAAATGCAGTAGCGAGTGGCGAAATCTCCCCCACCTGGGGCAGAGGTGAGATCGTACTCACCCCCCACCCTGCAGAGGCTGCCCGACTACTCCAGACCGACACACAAAAAATTCAGGCCGACCGATCCGCAGCCGCCATGGCACTCGCTAAAAAATACAAAGCCTGGGTTGTACTCAAAGGCGCCGGCACAATCATCTGTGCGCCCGATCTTTCCTGGCAAATCAACACAACAGGTAACGTCGGTCTGGCAACGGCGGGCTCGGGCGATGTGCTGACTGGTATGCTGGTCAGCTTGCTAGCGCAAGGTCTGCCCATGTCTGAAGCAGTCCCCGCAGGCGTATGGCTACATGGCGCTGCGGCAGACAGGCTGGTCAAACAAGGTATCGGTCCGATAGGACTGACCGCGGGTGAATTAGCAGAGGCCGCACGCAGCATCCGCAATCATCCTGAAAATTACCCTGAAAAATAAGTATGCTTAGCCAAAATTGCTCCGGTTTACTGGGGTGATACTACGGCTAAAAACTTGACATTACTCGTCGAAAGGTTACACTTATTGTAACTTTCCGGTGAGTATTCAATGCAGCCTATTCGGCAATTAATGCACGCAATCAGTCAGCTAGCCAGCCCGCAAGCTTGCTTATTTACGTCCTCTGATTTGCGTTCAATACTTCCCGACCAATCCGAGGCCTCCTTCAAAACACTACTGAGTCGAGCTGTCATCGAGAGACATCTAACGAGGCTATGTCGTGGTTTGTATTTATATGAAAAAGCAAATACCGATCAGGGCTTGATCCTGCCACATGCTGTAAGCAAACTACGTCCCCTCGGACTTAATTACCTGAGCCTTGAGACAGTGCTGAGTGATGCGGGCGTCATCTCTCAAATACCCATAAATCGCATTACAGTCATGTCATCAGGGCGATCAGGAGTGATTGATTGCGGCCCTTGGGGAAGCATTGAATTTGTGAAAACACGTCAGCGTCCCGCAGATCTCGTTGGTAATCTTGAATACGACCCCAAGGCTCGACTTTGGCGAGCCAGTATTGCACAAGCGCTAAGAGACATGCGAGCCACGCATCGAAATATTGATTTGATAGATTGGAATGTAGCCCATGAGTTTGTTTGATGAGTTAGTCGATGTCGCGCTAAGCAACAATAACCAGCAGCTGCGTCCCTTGAGAGTGGTTGTGGAAAAAGAACTCTTGCACCACGACATCTTGCGCGCGCTTAGCAGTGCTGGACTACTCAAACAATTGACCTTTATTGGTGGAACATGCCTGCGCGCATGCTATGGCTCTACTCGACTAAGTGAAGATTTGGATTTCACTGGGGGAGCTGATTTCACGCGTGATCGGCTTGCGGCAATGGGCAACATACTGATTGAAAGTCTCAAAGCTAAATATGGATTGGATATTACCGTCACAGATCCTATCCGCGAAGAGGGCAACGTCGACAATTGGAAACTGAAAGTTCAAACAAGACCTGGACGTAAAGATTTGCCTGCGCAACGAATCAATATTGATGTGTGTACCATCCCTAGCTATCAACCTCGCCCTATGGTTCTGTTAAATCCCTATGGGGTTGAAATGGGTACAAGCGGACTGATACTTCAAGCACAGTCACGCGAAGAAATTTTTACTGATAAATTAGTGGCGTTTGCTTTACGTCCAAACAGAATAAAGAATCGTGATCTTTGGGATATTGCATGGCTTCATCAACAACAGATCAAACCAGCGCTTGAGCTAGTAAAAGATAAACTTAACGACCATCACGCTAAAGATGATGCTTATTTAACGGCCTTTGCACAGCGTACGGCATCCTTGATCAAAGATCCGGAGATAGCGAAAGAGTTCCGAAAGGAAATGAGCCGTTTTCTTCCTAACGAGATGGTTAAAGAAACGGTGAGTTCAGAGATGTTTTGGGAGTACTTGAGCAGTTTGATGGAAAGCTATCAACAGCAATTAATTCAAACGATAAAAGGCGGTGGGCTTTCGCCTACCTTTAAAATGTAATTAAATAACTCCTTGGAGTCACGCATGTCCACCTCCGTGCTTACAGCTGCATCCCCGTCTACCATTACGCCTGCCACTGCACCTGCGCCTTCCTCGCCAGCTTTATCGGTCGTGATGCCAGTGCTGACGCCTGAAACCCAAGCACTGGCAGATCAATTGGCTGCAGGCATTCGCACGTGGATTGAATGCGAGTCGCCATCAAGCGATGCCGCTGCAATAGAACGCATGGCAGCTCTGGTTGCGGGTCAGGCCCGCGCAGCAGGATTAACCGTCACACTTACCCATGCGGGTCCTAAAAATCTGCCAATCCTGGTCGCCTCTAACCGGACCCCTGGCGATGAACGGCCTGGCATTCTTTTGCTCGCCCATCTGGATACCGTTCATCCGATTGGCACGCTCAAGATCAATCCCTGCCGTATCGAAGACGACAAACTATATGGCCCAGGCACTTTTGATATGAAAGGCGGGACCTACCTGGCACTGACCGCACTGGGCGAATTATCCGCAGCAGGCTCGACCCTATTACCCGTAGACTTTTTAATGGTGCCAGACGAGGAAGTCGGCAGTCACGCCTCGCGCCCTGCCATTGAGTCCTATGCCAAACGTGCCCGCTACACATTGGTTTGCGAACCTGCGCGACCCAATGGTGGCAAATGCGTGACCGCACGTAAAGGCACCGGTATGACCAAGCTCACTGTCACAGGCCGTCCCTCACACGCCGGCATGGCACACGAAAAAGGTCGTAGCGCGATTCGCGAAATGGCGCATCAAATCATCGCACTCGAGGCCATGACCGATTACAGTCGTGGCATCACCGTGAGCGTTGGCACCATCTCTGGCGGTACCGTCACCAATACCGTCCCGTCAAATTGCGAAGTCATGGTGGATTTTAGGATCCCGGATGAGGCGGCAGGCAAGGAAATCGAAGCCAGAATGCTGTCTCTCAAGCCCGTCGATCCAGATACCACCCTCACCATTGAGGTAGAGCTCAACCGCCCTGCCATGGTTAAAACACCCGAGGCACAAGCCCTGCTGGATCAACTGATTATTTATGCCGATGCGGCAGGATTCGAGCTCATTGACGCCCCCGTGACTGGAGGTGGCAGTGATGCGAACTTTACTGCTGCGCTAGGCATACCTTCGGTAGACGGTCTGGGCGCTGAGGGCGATGGCGCGCACACCTTGCGCGAATACATCTTTGTCTCTTCGTTGCCACGCCGTCTGCAATTCTGGCGCAATACACTTTCAACGTTGGTTTAACAAACGTTTACGATGAGGTTTTGTTCAACATCGCCTTGAGCATATCAAGGCGATTCTTAGGACTCATCGCCTCAGCCTCGGGTTGCTGATCGGGCGCACTAGACAGTCCCATTTCCTCAATAAAACGCGATGGCTCTCGCAGCAAATCCTCACGCGCGCGCCTGCGTTTTTTACACCAGCTCAAATGCAGGCTGCGCTGTGCGCGAGTAATCCCCACATACATCAGACGCCGCTCTTCCTGAATGCGCGAAACAAGCGCCTCGGCGATACTCGCAGCATCGCCTTCGTCGTCATCACGTCCCATGTGAGGTAACAAACCCTCCTCAACACCCAACAAGTAAACATGTGGATACTCGAGACCTTTTGAGGCGTGAAGCGTAGATAATTTCACCGCATCAGGTTCCTCGTCCTCACCGCGCTCAAGCATCGTCACAAGCGCCACGTGCTGGACCAGATCAAACAAACCCATACTATCGGCATCAGCCTTGCGCTTGAGCCAGCCGACCAATTCCAGCACATTGTGCCAGCGACTCTGAGCAGGCTTTTCATCAAAAGTATCGTAAAGATATCTTTCGTACTGAATCGCACCAATCAAATCATCCAGAATGTCGCCAGCAGGCTCAGCGGCCTGCACTTTCTGGCCGACCTCGGTTTTACCTGCACGATACTGTATACGAACAATAAACTCACCAAAGGTGCGCAAAGGCTCAAGCTGACGCGTATTGAGACGGGATTCAACCCCCTGCTCAAACAAGGCTGCAAATAAGGAAATTTTTCGCTCACCCGCGTATTGGCCGAGCGTCTGGAGCGTGGCTTGTCCAATCCCACGTTTTGGAGTCGTGGCTGCACGAATAAACGCGGGATCGTCTTCCTCATTAGCGATCAACCGGAGATAGGACAAGATATCCCGCACCTCAGCTTTATCAAAAAAACTTTGGCCGCCTGAAATCGTATAGGGGATACGAACATTGCGCATGGCTTGCTCAACGATCCGCGACTGATGATTGCCACGATACAAAATGGCGAAGTCTTTCCAGGTCGCTTGTTTTTCAAACCGCGCAGCAGAAATTTTCATCGCGACGTTTTCAGCCTCAACCTCATCACTCGACATAGCCGTCACGGAAATCGCATCGCCCGTGCCATGCTCAGACCAAAGCTTCTTTTCGAACAACTTTGGATTTTTTGAAATCACGTTATTCGCAGCAGCCAGGATACGCTGACTCGAGCGGTAATTTTGCTCAAGTTTGATCAGTCGGATATTTGGATAATCTGTCGTGAGCTTGGCCAGGTTTTCAATCGTCGCCCCACGCCACGCATAAATGGCCTGATCGTCATCGCCCACAGCGGTAAACATTGCGCGCGGGCCTGTCAGCCACTGCACCAGGCGATACTGACACACGTTGGTATCTTGATACTCATCGACCAGCAGATAGCGGACGCGCTTTTGCCATTTTTCACGGACCTCGACATTGCGCTCAAAAATCTGTGCAGGTACCGCGATCAGATCATCAAAATCTACCGCCTGATAGGCCGCAAGCGTCGCGTTGTAACTACGATAAATCTTTGCCGCCTCGACCTCACTTGGAGTCGCTGCCAATAGCGCCGCACCATCCGGATCGATTAAGCCATTTTTCCAAAGCGAAATAGTCTGCTGGACCGATTTCAATCGCCCTCGGTCTGTTGTCGCCAGCAAATCTTGCACAATCGCTAGCGCATCATCAGAATCAAAAATTGAAAATTTCGGCTTTAGTCCCGCATGTTGGGCTTCTTCGCGCAAAATCCTTACGCCTAGTGAATGGAATGTACTGATCGTCAGGCCCTTAGCCTGACTCGCATCAACCAGACGTTTAACACGATCATCCATCTCACGCGCAGCTTTATTGGTAAAGGTCAGCGCCACAATATTGCGAGCAGAATAATCACACTCTTTGATCAGGTATGCGATTTTTTGCGTGATAACACGCGTCTTGCCAGACCCCGCGCCTGCAAGCACCAGGCAAGGTCCATCCAGATACAACACGGCCTCGCGTTGCGCTGAATTCATTCCCGAGGTGGCAGAGGTCGACATGTCTGTTCTTTAAATTTCGAGCGGGTCAACTTCAAGTTGCCAGCGCACTTTGCGTGAGTCTGGCAATTCATTCATTTCAGTGAGCCATTGACGCAGTAATGACTGGATCGCAGGCCGATGCGATGCCTCAAGCAATAGCTGTGCACGACACATATTATCCACCCGCACAATACGCAAGGGTACCGGATCATACAGTGTGATCATCTCGGTACTTTGCTGGTGCTCCATCAATGACTGCGCAGCCTCTTTGGCACTTTGCAAGAACGCTATGGCAACATTCAACTCGCGTGCCTCAGCACTTAATAAAGCCTGATGCGAAAACGGCGGCAACATTGCCGACTCGCGCTCTTGCATGGAGTGTTTAGCAAAACCTGAATAATCATGCTTAAGCAATGCCTGATAGACAGGCTGCTCAGGATAGCCCGTCTGTACGATCACTTCACCGTGACCGGTATGACGTCCAGCCCGACCCGCAACCTGCATGAGCTGCGCAAACAAACGTTCGGGGGCTCGAAAATCCTGGGAAAACAGCATCGCATCCGCGTTCAGCACGCCCACCAAACCTAAGTTAGCAAAGTCATGGCCTTTAGCGACCATTTGCGTACCGACCAGGATGTCCACCTCGCCTGCATGCACACTCGCAAAGAGTACCTGAGCACTGCCTTTTTTACGTGTACTGTCCGCATCAATCCGAGCTATTCGCGACTCAGGAAAGAGCTCTGCCAAGTGCTCTTCGATACGCTGAGTACCCCGGCCCATAGGTTGCAAATCCTGATCACCACAGTCAGGACAAGAACCGGGTACCCGCTGCTGATAGCCACAGTGATGGCAGTGCAGCTGATGACGCCCAGGTGTGCTGCGATGCAAGACAGTAAAGGTAGTACATCTCGGGCACTGACTCACCCAACCACAGGACGCGCAATGCAAGGCAGGTGCGTATCCTCGCCTGTTTAAAAATATCAGGACCTGTTCTTTATTATCGAGGCGCTCACGCATCGCTGTCAGCAAATGCGGCGATATCCCATGATCCATTTTGAGGCGCCGTGTATCGACTAATCTCACACTTGGCAAAGATACTGCGCGTGCGCGTGCGGGCAAATCAAGACGCGTGTACTGACCTCGATCGGCACGCACCCAACTTTCAAGCGAAGGCGTTGCAGACCCAAGCACCACAGGCACACCGAGATCATGACCGCGCCACACAGCCAAATCGCGAGCAGAGTATCTCAATCCATCCTGTTGCTTATATGAGGGGTCATGCTCCTCGTCAACGACGATCAAACCAACGTCTTGCATCGGCGCAAAAATGGCGAGACGGGTACCAAGCACAACCCGCGCCTCGCCCCGCTGCACCCGCAACCAGGCCCTTAATCGCTCGCCATCAGACAAACCGCTATGCAACACTGCCAGGCCACCGACGCCCGCCACCGGCTCCAGGCGGGCACGTAAGGCCTGCTCAAACTGAGGGGTCAAATTGATCTCTGGCACGAGCATCAAGACGCGCTGACCGCGCGCCAGTGCTTGAGCAGCCGCATGAAGATAAACCTCGGTTTTACCGCTACCCGTCACACCATATAGCAAGAATGCCTTAAAACCCTGTGCACCCACAATTTCGGTGACCGCCTGTTGCTGGGCATCGTTTAGCGCGGGTACATCACTGGCAGCGACCGCCTTCATGGCAGGCGCACGCCGGTTATCCAGCCGTGCAACCGGCCCCCCAGCAGAGCGTTTACCTTGATAGGCGCTCACACTTCTCAAGGACACGGGTAATGCAGGCAACACCACCTCACCCAGGGGTCTCTGGTAGTAATCGGCGGCAAACTGTGCAAACTTTAACCAATGATCGGGCAATGGATCTATATCATCCAGAACTGTTTCAACGCTTTTTATCAATTTAGGGTCGTAAGCAGGCACGTCGGGGAGTGCGACCACCATACCAATCATTTTTCTGCGACCAAAAGGTACGATGACGCGCATCCCAGCCGAGACGGGAAATTCACATCGATAGTCAAAAGGTCCTTGAAGCGGCACATCCAGGACGACCCTAACCCACTGACCCGTTAACGCCTCAGGTATTGAAATGTCGTGGGAAATTATGGCCATAAACTTAAAGTGGTTTCTTCAATTTGCGTCTAACGCACTGAGTCGTAGAGTATTCAGAAATTATTGCCCCAGCATGTGGATAACTTTGGGGAAAACCATTCTTAAATTATTTTTTTATTTACCATTATTTATAGCCGGCATCATGCACAAACGTAAAATAAAAGTTTTTTACTATATAAATCAATATGTTAAATAACTATTCAAGAATTCATATTTCATTTTTAGGGATTTCCCTAAAAATGATAAACCTGTGCACAACTTATCAGGTTTTATTAGGCTTTGCTAATAGATTGCCCTCAGAAAGCGGCATATTTACTAGGTTTCAGGTGTTAGAACCATGATACTTGGGACTATAAGTCCGCACTTCGTCGACCAGAGCTGCGACAGCCTCTGGCGGCGTAAATTGCGAAATTCCATGTCCAAGATTAAAAATATGACCTCCATGGCCAACCGGTCCAAAGGCATCCATTACACGCCTAGCCTCGGCACGAATAGCAGCCTCGCCACCAAATAGCGCTATCGGATCAAGGTTGCCCTGCAATGCCACTGAATCAGAGACTCTGCGACGCGCTGCGGCAAGATCGACGGTCCAGTCCAGACCCACTGCATCGCAACCGATCCCGGCAATAGATTCGAGCCACTGGCCACCACCTTTAGTAAATACAATTGCTGGCACACGACGCCCCTCTCGATCCCGCGTCAGCATATCAACAACTTTCTTGGTGTAGGCCAACGAAAACTGCTGAAAGAGACCATCAGCGAGTACCCCACCCCAGCTATCAAAAATCATGACAGCCTGCGCTCCCGCATCTATTTGCGCATTCAGATAAAGAGCGGTCGTCTGCGCATTGATTTCGAGGATACGGTGCAGTAGATCAGGACGCGCATACAACATACTCTTGATCAATCTGTAATCGTCGCTACCTTTGCCCTCAACCATGTAGCACGCGACGGTGAAGGGGCTCCCTGCAAAACCGATGAGTGGCACACGGCCATCCAGTTCGCGTCGGATAACTTTCACCGCATCAAATACGTACTGCAACTTAGACATGTCGGGCACGGCCAGTTTGGCGACGTCATTTTCGTCACGAATTGGATGCGCGAACCGTGGGCCTTCGCCCTGAGCGAATGACAATCCCAGTCCCATTGCATCCGGAACGGTGAGAATGTCAGAAAATAGAATCGCTGCGTCGAGCGGATAGCGTTCTAGTGGTTGCAGTGTCACTTCACATGCATAATCAGGATTTTGTGCCAGGCCCATAAACGAACCCGCACGCGCACGCGTAGCGTTGTACTCAGGCAGATAACGTCCAGCCTGACGCATAAGCCAAGTAGGCGTGTAGGCCACGTCTTGACGCATCAGGGCACGAAGGAAGACATCATTTTTAAGTGGGGCAACTGACACAAGAATCCTTTAGAAATACGCAAAGTGCAATATCAATCAAATCACGCGTAATTTTACTCTTCGTCATCATCGGGACGATAAAGGCCGGCATCTATTTGATATTTACGCATCAAAGCCCAAAATGCTCTTCGGTGCTTATTTGATGCCCGCGCTGCTTTGGCAATATTCCCATTATGCAGCTCGAGTGCGCGCGTCACGTACTCGCGTTCAAACTGTTCAACTACATTTGCTTTAGACAATCTGAAAGACTCACATTCAGACTTCGCATTTTTGAGTTCATGATTTTGATCATATCGTTGGCCGTGTGTTTTCAAATTTGATTTGAAATTTTTCGATTGAAGCTTATGGCCTTTGGAGAGCGTACTTTTATCGAATGACGATCTTGCGAGCATTGAATGTCGGTTCGATGTATTACACAGTCCACTGGGACCGCCATAAAGTAACGCAGGTTCCCGCAAACTATTCCCTGGTCTTGGAACCTTTGAAACCGTACTTAATATCCTCGCACGATACTCATCCGGACATAACGGTAAACGCACAAAATCAGCTAGCCCCAGCTCAAGCAAATCCTGCATTGCAGCCGATCTCAATCCACTAAATATACCTATCAACGGCACAAAGGGGCCCCGAGGGATGGCCGCAAGCGCCTGCCTAGTCCAACCCAGTGTCTCTATTGATACAGGCAACAGACATACATCAAATCTACGCAAACTCACACCAGACTTTGCAAAAGCTTGTATGTCAACATGCACTGGGGAATTGGACATATCCTGGTGTTCGGGCTGCGATTCCCAATCGAGATAGTGCAAACGTATCCTCGCCATAGCTGGCTCGACTTGTTTCAGTGCGAGATTTAACCAATCGCGATGGGGTGATACGGACAGTACTGCACAATCGATTTGTTGACGCATCTTGATGTTCCTTAATATTCAGAACATACAAGACTAGTCACTCCAGCCATAAAACCATATTCGGAATTTACGCATGCGCTGATGTCACACTGCGGCAAATACGAGCTTAAAAAAAAACACGCCTAAGGGCGTGTTTCCTTTTTTGAATCGTGAGATTAATGCTTACGCGTCATCTCACGGATTCTACGTGCTGCGTCAGCCTGAGCAACCAGCATTTCTATCTCTGCTTCAACAACAGCGATATCTGCGTGATCCTTGGCATTTGCGAGTGCTTCGCGTGCTTTTGCACGCGCCTCATCCGCTTTCTGCTCGTCAAGATCCTCACCACGGATGGCAGTATCTGACAGAACAGTCACGTGGTCAGGTTGTACTTCGAGCAAACCGCCGGCTACGAAGAAACTCTCTTCAGAGTTGTCTTCGTGCACGACTTTGACCAAACCTGGACGGATGCGTGTGATCAGCGGGGTGTGGCCGGGCAAAATACCCAACTCACCCGACTCACCAGGCAACACGACAAATTTGGCTTTGCCCGAATACAGAGATTTCTCTGCACTGACGACATCCACTTTCAAGATGGCCATGTTAAGTCCTTATTGGATTTTCTTGGCTTTCTCGAAGGCCTCGTCGATTCCTCCGACCATGTAGAACGCCTGCTCAGGCAGTGCATCGCACTCGCCTTCAACAATCATCTTGAAACCACGCAAGGTTTCTGCCAGAGGAACGTATTTACCAGGTGAACCGGTAAAGACTTCAGCGACGTGGAAAGGCTGTGACAGGAAACGCTGAATCTTACGCGCGCGCGCCACGGACAATTTGTCTTCTGGTGACAATTCGTCCATACCCAGAATCGCGATAAGGTCGCGCAATTCTTTGTAACGCTGCAACGTTTGCTGCACGCCACGTGCAACGTTGTAGTGCTCTTCGCCCACAACGTTGGGGTCGAGCTGACGGCTTGTTGAATCAAGAGGATCCACAGCAGGATAAATACCGAGCGATGCGATGTCACGTGACAACACAACGGTCGAATCCAAGTGCTGGAAAGTTGTAGCAGGTGATGGATCGGTCAAGTCATCGGCAGGGACGTATACGGCCTGAATCGATGTAATCGAACCAGTCTTGGTCGAAGTAATGCGCTCTTGGAGAACGCCCATTTCCTCGGCCAGTGTTGGCTGGTAACCCACAGCTGACGGCATACGGCCCAGCAGAGCGGATACTTCTGTACCGGCCAGGGTGTAACGATAAATGTTGTCAACGAAGAACAGAATGTCACGGCCTTCGTCACGGAATTTCTCAGCCATTGTCAGGCCCGTCAACGCCACACGCAGACGGTTGCCTGGTGGTTCGTTCATCTGACCGAACACCATCGCCACTTTGTCCAGAACGTTTGACTCTTCCATCTCGTGGTAGAAGTCGTTACCTTCGCGAGTACGCTCACCCACACCAGCAAACACTGACAAACCACTGTGCTGCTTTGCGATGTTGTTGATGAGTTCCATCATGTTCACGGTCTTGCCCACACCGGCGCCACCGAACAGACCCACTTTACCGCCTTTCGCAAAGGGGCAAACCAAGTCAATCACCTTGATACCGGTTTCGAGCAGCTCGATCGATGGTGACAGTTCGTCAAATTTAGGTGCTGCCTGGTGAATTGCACGGCGCTCTTCAGTACCGATTGGACCTGCGTCATCGATTGGGCGACCCAGTACATCCATAATCCGACCCAGCGTTGCTGTACCAACAGGCACAGAAATTGGTGCGCCAGTTTTAGCAACGGCCATGCCACGGCGCAAACCGTCGCTTGAGCCCAATGCAATGGTACGGACAACGCCGTCGCCAAGCTGCTGCTGGACTTCGAAGGTCAAGCCTTTTTCAGCAAACGCTGATGTTTCATCTGAAAGCGTAAGCGCTTCATAAATATGAGGCATTTGATCGCGGGGAAACTGAATATCCACCACGGCGCCGATGCACTGAACGATGGTTCCGTTGCTCATGTCTGTTCCTTGACTTATATAACTATAGGATGGGTTACCGTTGAAGCTGTCTAAAAGTTAGACCGCCGCGGCGCCCCCCACGATTTCAGAAATTTCTTTTGTAATAGCTGCCTGACGAGTCTTGTTGTAGACCAGTTGCAGATCGCCAATAACTTTCTTTGCATTGTCCGACGCGGCTTTCATTGCCACCATCCGGGCTGATTGCTCAGAAGCCATGTTCTCTGCAACGCTCTGGAAAACAAGACCTTCGACGTAGCGATGCAACAACTCGTCGATTACTGTCTTTGAATCAGGTTCGTAAATATAATCCCAGCTATGCGCTGCCTTGTCTGCTGACTTAGCCTGCGCATTGTTCTCAGCGTGAGAATCATACGGATCAGCTAAATCACCCTGCAGGGGCAACAAGCGGAAAAACGTTACTTCCTGCTTCATCGTATTGACAAAACGGTTAGTTGCAACGTAGACAGCATCGATACGCCCTGCGGCAAAATCATCGATCTGAACTTTCAATGCACCAACCAGACGTGCCAACTCAGGCACATCACCAAGCTGAGTTTCTTGCGAAACCAGATTAGCGCCAATACGTGTCAATGTACCAAGACCCTTGTTACCAAGTGCAGTGAACTGGCAGCGAATATTTTTTTCGCCAAATTCACGCAGGCGATTTAAAACAAGACGCATGATGTTGGTGTTCAAACCACCGCACAATCCCTTGTCTGTTGAAATCACCACAACACCCACAGCCTTAAGATCCGGTCTTTCGATCAGATAGGGATGGCTGTAGTCCGGGTTGGCTTGCATCAATCGCGTAGCCATGGTGCGTACTTTCTCGGCGTATGGACGACCAGCACGCATCCTTTCCTGCGCTTTGCGCATTTTGGATGCGGCCACCATTTCCATGGCCTTGGTGATCTTGCGCGTGTTTTGCACGCTCTTGATCTTGGTTCGAATTTCCTTAATTCCTGCCATTGCGCTTCCTGTGTCAGACCTGTTTTCAGGTATCAGACCATCTGCTCTGCGCGGTCCGGGATCGGTTTATTGATCCCGGCATTCACGCGATAGCGGGTTCCTTAGTAGGTGCCGTGTTTTTTGAACTCTTTAATTGCTGTAACGAGCTCTGCTTCGTCGTCTTTCGACAGTTCCGTAGTTGCTTCGATACGCTCAATCATGCCGGCATGCTTAGACTTGAGATAATCTTTAATGCCTTTCTCAAATGGCAAAACCTGATTGACTTCGATGTCGTCCAGATAGCCATTGTTGACTGCAAACAAGATTACGCCAAGCTCCCAAACCTGCAGTGGCTGATACTGAGGCTGCTTGAGCAACTCAACCACACGCTTGCCGCGCTCGAGCTGGCGGCGCGTTGCATCGTCCAGATCTGAAGCAAACTGAGCAAATGCTGCCAATTCACGGTACTGAGCCAAATCGGTACGAATACCACCTGAGAGCTTTTTAACGATCTTGGTCTGCGCTGCACCACCCACTCGCGACACCGAAATACCGGCGTTAATAGCTGGGCGAACACCTGCGTTGAACAAGTCGGTCTCAAGGAAGATCTGACCGTCGGTAATCGAAATCACATTGGTTGGAACGAAAGCTGATACGTCACCAGCCTGGGTTTCAATGATTGGCAACGCGGTCAATGAACCGGTCTTACCTTTCACAGCACCCTTTGTGAACTTTTCAACATAGTCAACGTTTACGCGTGCAGCACGCTCGAGCAGACGTGAGTGGAGATAGAACACGTCGCCAGGATAAGCTTCACGACCTGGTGGACGACGCAGCAATAGTGATACCTGACGGTATGCAATAGCTTGCTTGGTCAAATCGTCATATACGATCAGAGCGTCTTCGCCGCGATCGCGGAAGTATTCGCCCATCGTGCAACCTGCGTAGGCTGACAGATACTGCATAGCAGCCGAGTCAGATGCTGCAGCAGCAACGATAATCGTGTATTCCATTGCGCCAAACTCTTCGAGCTTACGCAATACGTTATTAATAGTGGATGCTTTCTGTCCAATTGCGACATAGACGCACTTAACGCCTTTGCCTTTCTGGGCAATGATTGCGTCAACAGCAACAGCTGTCTTACCCGTCTGGCGGTCACCAATGATCAGTTCGCGCTGACCACGGCCGACTGGCACCATGGAGTCAATCGCCTTCAGACCTGTCTGCAGAGGCTGAGACACTGACTGACGTGCGATCACGCCTGGGGCGACTTTTTCGATAATGTCTGTTTCTTTGGCGTTGATTGGGCCTTTGCCGTCAATAGGCACGCCCAATGCATTTACAACACGGCCA
Source organism: uncultured beta proteobacterium (assembly GCA_903865015.1). GTDB lineage: Bacteria > Pseudomonadota > Gammaproteobacteria > Burkholderiales > Burkholderiaceae_B > Zwartia. Next base: position 14,765 of record CAIPID010000017.1, read on the forward strand.
AGCAGCTCGGGACCAACTGGTACTTCGAGAATGCGACCTGTTGCTTTCACAGCATCGCCTTCGGAAACGCCGGTATAGTCACCCAGAATCACGGCACCGACAGAGTCGCGCTCGAGGTTCAGGGCTAAGCCGAAAACGTTATTTGGAAATTCAAGCATTTCACCTTGCATCACGTCTGACAGACCGTGAATGCGGGTAATGCCGTCGGTCACGGAAACAACCGTGCCCTGGGTACGAATGTCGGACGATGTGCCCAGACCTTCAATACGGCTCTTTAGTAGTTCGCTAATCTCTGACGGATTGAGTTGCATGTTCAGACTCCTGGAATCTTTTGACTGGCGTTACGCCGCCATTGTGTCGCGCATGCGTACCAACTGGGCTTGCACGGATGTGTCGAGTACGTGATCACCCACGAGCACGCGGACACCACCAATCAAGGAGGGATCTACGATTACGTGGGGCTTGAGCTTAAGACCGAACTTGGGTTCGAGCAAAGTGATCAGCTCGGACACCTGGGCATCGGTCATCGGGAATGCGCTGGTAATGTTTGCTTGCGCTACGCCTTCTGCCGCGTCCTTAAGGGCACGGAACTGCTCTGCGATGTGCGTAAGTAACAACAAGCGGTCGTTAGTAACAAGCAGCATCACAAAATTTTGCAATGGCTGTTCGACGGCGGGTTGCACCAGACTCAAAAATACGCTGATACGCTGCGCATCTTCAAGACGTGGGTCCATCATCGCTTCGCGCACAGATTCAACCGACGCCACGTCAGCCAGACGCTGCACCTGATCGGCCCATGCTGCGAGGCCAGCCTTGTCATCGCGCGCCGCAGCAAAGAGAGCTTCAGCGTACGGACGGGCAACGGTAGAAAGTTCTGCCATGTCGACCCCGGGGATTAAAGCTGTGCCTTAAGTTGCGAAAGCAACTCGGCGTGGGCTTGCGCATTGACTTCGCGCTTTAGGATCTGCTCAGCACCTTTGACAGCCAGATTGGCTACGTCATTACGCAGTGCGTCACGTGCACGTTGCACTTCTTGCGCGGCGTCTTGCTTAGCCTGCGCAACAATGCGAGCGCGTTCGGATTCGCCTTCAGCACGTGCCTGCTCGATAATTTGAGCAGCGTGTTTTTCAGCGTCTGTCATGCGTGCATGCAGATCGGATTTTGCAGATGCCTCGATCAAACTGATGCGAGCTTGTGCCTGCGCCAGATCAGCTTTGCCTTTTTCAGCAGAAGCTAATCCATCAGCGATTTTTTGGCGTCGCTCATCAATTGCCTTTGTCAGAGGAGGCCACACGAATTTCATCGTGACCCAACCAAGGACAAAGAACACGATCATCTGGAAAAAGATCGTCGCGTTCAGATTCACGGTCGTTTCCCTATTACATCTTGTGCCCCAGAGACGGAATGTCAGTTGGGGCTGGATCAATATGCTGTCAGAAAAAATTTGACAGCAGCGTGTTCACTCAATCCGCAGAACGGATTGAATTTTCAATCGATTTACTTGAATGGGTTTGCGAATGCAAACAACATTGCAATACCCACGCCGATCAGGAACGCAGCGTCGATCAGACCAGCCAACAGGAACATTTTGGTCTGCAGTGCATTCATCAGCTCAGGCTGACGTGCTGAAGCTTCGAGGTACTTGCCACCCATCATGCCAATACCGATGCAAGCACCGACAGCACCGAGGCCGATAATAAATGCGCAAGCGAGAGCTACGAAAGCGACGTTAGTCATGACAACTCCTTAATTAGTATCTATGTAGATATAAAAATTAAAAAAATCAAAAAATCAAAAAACAAAAAATCAAACTACACACACTGCTGTAAATCTAACTCCCCACCACTCTTTTTGAAAGTGGCAGGTCAGTATTAGTGACCCTCGTGAGCCTGGCCGATATAAACCAGCGTAAGCATCATAAAAATGAAGGCCTGCAACAATACAATCAGAATATGGAATAGCGCCCAGATCGAACCAGCCAAAATGTGGCCCAGCCCCAAACCAATACTCATTGCATTCCAACCCGTCCACGCGCCACCAAGCAGCGCAATCAGCATGAATACCAGTTCGCCGGCAAACATATTGCCAAACAACCGCATGCCGAGGGACACAGATTTAGCTGCGAATTCGACCAGATTCAGCAAAAAGTTTGCCGGAGCCAGGCAAACTGCCGCAAAGCCATGCGCATGGAAAGGTGCTGTAAACAACTCTTTAACGAAACCACCAGGATGCTTGATTTTCATGCCGTAGTACAGCATCAAAAGAAGCACGCCCATTGACATACCCATAGGTACGTTCAAATCAGCAGTAGGAAGAATACGGTGATAATAAAGCGCATCATCAACATTATGACCAAAACCTAGGGCATGGAACACAACGTGTGGCAGATCCACCGGCACCAAGTCCAGCGCATTCATCAACACGATCCATACAAAAACCGTCAGCGCTAATGGCGACACGAATTTGCGGGTAACT
>CAIPID010000018.1 GCA_903865015.1 uncultured beta proteobacterium
AGAACACGTCAAAGCGCTGACTGCAGCCTACAAATACCCCAGAAAAATAGAGTTTGTTGCAAGCTTACCCAAAAACCCTTCGGGCAAAGTCATGCGCAAAGTGCTACGCGATCAAGAGTTTGGGCGCACCACAGCCAACACTTAATCGACGCACTCATTGCCTCTGAATTGCGCATTCACAACCACGCCATTATTGACGGTGAAGGTTGTTGTGCAAAATAAAGGATGCGCCCAGCCTCCGTAATAGCCCGTCACATAAACGCCCTCTTGCTTGAAATAAGTTAATAATTTAACGGGGCCCTCGTTGACGATGGAGGTCGGCACACCCCAGTTGGCCAGCAATCGAAGTTCAGTTGACCCCACCCATGACTGCAGAAGGTTTTGATAGCCCGCAACGGACGCACACCCTGCGAGAAGGAGCCCGCAACAGAGAATTAAAACGCGGCTTAAATGCGAGAGTGTTTTGAATACAGTCATGGTGCAATCCTTTTAAAACTCACGTTTATGGTGAGTGCGCATTAACAATTACTACCGTCTGGCTCGCCATGTCTTATATTAGCGATAATTTAAAAAATAATACAAATATTCCTGTTGGAGACAAGGCATGGTTCAAGAGGCGACAAGCCCGAAGCCTTTACTAGAAGTAAAGGGCGTCACGCTGCAGTACAAAACCAGTGAACATCTGGTGACTGCAACCTATCGGGTCGATTTCAATGTGTACGACTCAGAGAGGTTTGTTTTACTCGGACCCTCGGGCTGCGGCAAATCTTCGCTTTTGAAAGCAGTAGGAGGCTATATGCCTCCGGTCGAAGGAACCATCAGACTAAAGGATGACCTGGTCAGTAAACCAGGTCCTGACAGAATGATGGTGTTTCAGGAGTTCGATCAGCTACTACCCTGGAAAACGGTTGTAGAAAATGTCATGTTTCCATTGGTCGCGAGCGGCAAGATGCTGGCCATCCAAGCACGCGCACAGGCGCTGTACTACATTGACAAAGTCAATCTGTCTAAATTCGCAGACAACTATCCCCACACTTTGTCAGGAGGAATGAAACAGCGTGTCTCGATCGCACGCGGGATGGCGATGGAGCCCGCCATATTACTCATGGACGAGCCCTTTGCTGCGCTCGACGCGCTGACGCGTCGAAAAATGCAGGATGAGTTATTACAGCTCTGGGATGACACGCGCTTTACAGTTTTGTTTGTCACGCACTCTATTCCTGAGGCAATCAAAATAGGCAGCAGAATATTACTGCTGACCCCTCACCCGGGACAGGTTAAGGCTGAAGTCAATAGTTTGCCGCGCGGCTTGCAAAACACCACAGCGCAAACAGCGCTAGAAGAAAAAATAAACAATATGCTGTTCATCGAAGAACACCAGCAACAAGCCGAGGTGTTTCATGGATAAGAAGATGCACGACTTACCGGCCCGAGAAGAAATCTATCTGAACCCAAAACCGTATGCCGCCGTTGGGGTCGTTGAAAAACGCTTATCCGCCTGGGAACGTCTGAGCAACAATACAGCGCTCAGACGTATCTTGTTGCTCATCACACTCGCGTGTATCTGGCAAGCCTATGCCGTCACACTGGATAACGGTTTATTATTTCCGACATTTTCCGATACGATGATGGCGCTTTACCAGGGCATCATGACGGGTGGCCTGCTCGAAAAAGCCTGGACATCGATCAGCGTGCTACTGGTGGGTTATGCCTGTGGCATCTTACTGGCGACCTTGCTCACCGTATTCGCGATTACGACACGCATCGGCAACGATATTCTGGAGACTCTCACCTCCATGTTCAACCCTTTACCCGCCATCGCATTACTGCCACTGGCGCTTATCTGGTTTGGTCTGGGCGAAGGCAGTCTGATATTCGTACTGATCCACTCGGTACTCTGGGCTGTTGCACTTAATACCCACTCAGGTTTTATGTCCGTATCCATGACCATGCGCATGGTGGGGCGCAATTATGGGCTGAGCGGGTTTTCTTATGTCTGGAGCATCCTCATCCCCGCAGCCTTTCCTAGCATTCTGGCTGGTTTGAAAATAGGCTGGGCCTTCGCCTGGCGGACCCTGATTGCCGCCGAGCTCGTGTTCGGAGTGAGCTCTGGATCGGGGGGATTAGGATGGTTTATTTACCAGAATAAAAATCAACTAGAAATTCCAAGCGTATTTGCTGGCTTATTCATGGTGATTTTTATCGGACTCATCGTTGAAAACTTTATCTTCAAAGTGATTGAACGCATGACCATTCGTAAATGGGGCATGCAGACCTGATCGTCCTGCGATCAGGTCGTCTTAGAAAACTCAGTTACCACCGGAGATATCGGTGCCTTTGAAAAACAGCTCGTCAATCGTAGCGGGTTTGTTTTTCAAGGAACCGATACTATTCATGAATGTCGCATATTTCATGACATTTTCTGGTTTAAGCGTGTATTTTGTGGTCGGATCATTCAGGATCGCAATCATATCCTCTGCTGAGCCAGCGCTTGCGCCGCCCATCGACTCCAGCAAGACTTTAGCCGCACCCGTTTTGTCATTGGCGATCATATCCTGTGCCTCTTTCAGTGCAGCAACAAAAGCGGCATAGACTTTTGGATTTTGATCATGGAATTTTTGGGTCGTGGAGATCATGGTGAACGTGGTCGAGCCCCCCATCACGTCATCCGTATTCATGATGGTGCGCACTCCAGGAGATTTCAACTCGCGCTGATCAAGCGGTGCAGAAGCATAATGGCCCGTGATCGTCGTGCCGGACAACAACGCTGCTGCAGCATCTGAATGATTCATGGTGACCGTAAATGGGTCAAACTTGAAAGCCTGCTCACGACCGTATTTTTGAACCGCATACATCTGCATCACGATCGAAGGGATGGATGACTTAACCGATGTCACTGCAATCTTGTCACCTGCTTTCAGATCATCGATGGTTTTCAAATGCTCTGCACGGGTATTCAGGCGCATCGGGATCGAGCTCATCGAGGCGACACCTTTAACATTTGCGTTGTTTTTAGTTTTATCCCACAGGATTAAAAATGACGGAGGTCCGGCCGAGATAAAGTCAGCAGAGCCAGACAATAGCGCGTCAATCATGCCAGCCGGCCCGCCAATGTTGGACCAGTTCACTTTTACTTTGACACCCGCCTGCTCTGCCTGCTTTTCGATCAGGTTGTGAGCCTTCATCATATGCAAAGGCAGAAATCCAAAGCCGCCCGCACCCAGCGGGACTTTGACTTCGCTGACCTCGGCATTGGCAGAAAAACTTGTGAATACCGAAACCATCACAACTGCCGTCATCATTTTTTTCATTCTGTTTGTCCCAGATTAAATTATTAATTTTATTTATATATGAACGAATATTATTTCAACGATACCCGTGTTGAACACGCTTTCGTTGATTTTTTTAATCGTGCTTATGCTCGCTGATACGACTACCAGCCATTGCCTCACACATCCACGCTACCGCAGTATGGTCGACCTGCGGCCCAAGCATCGTCGATGCTGATGCCCAGAGATCGCGACAGAGTTGTGCAAAAGGAGTGGTCACTCCTAGCTCATGGCCCAGATCGGTCGCGTTATTCAGATCCTTGAGCATCATATGAATTGGAAATCCTGAGTCGAATTTTCGCGACAAAACATATTGTCCAAATTTTTTCTGTGTACTGTTGTTCATCCCCGTAGAGCTATTGAGAACCTGAAGCATTTTTTCAGGATCAAGACCAAAACGCGACCCAATCAACATTGCCTCAATACCAATCAGATAGCCGCCACAAGAAACAAGATTATTCAGCGCTTTCATCGCATCGCCTGATCCTACGGGACCACAGCGGGTGATTGTACCCATCGCATTCAATACAGGTAACACGCAATCAAGTTCGCTGTCCAGAGCTCCCACCATGATGGCCAGATCACCACTTACAGCCCTGGCTACAGCTCCAGATACGGGCGCATCAATAAATCCGACCTTATCTACAGAAAGCAACTCATTAAACAGAATGGACTTCGCGGGCACTCCCGAGGTCATATCGATCACCATACAGCCAGGCTTGAGCAAGCGACCGATACCCTGTGTACCAAACAACACTTCCTCGACAACAGCACTGTTTGGCAAAATCATCACAACGACGTCAAACTCCCGAACATCATCATTTAAGGATGATGCAGCTTTTCCGCCATGCAACGCAGTAAAGTCATTCATTCGCTGGCGCGAGGTATCAAAGACGGTGACATCAAATCCTGCTCTGAGCAGACAAGCTGCCATGGGTGCACCCATGGCGCCAACTCCAATAAAATATACGCGCTTTTTTGACGCAGACATGGGCAACAACTTTTTAGGTTTAATCTAATCAGAAAAAATAAAGAGTTATTGCACCCGCTTATTTTTAAAGGGCGACAGAATATTCGATTGAAATGGTGCAAGCAACAATAAACCGACAAACACAACCAGGGGGGTAGCGATCACCGAGAGAAGCAGAACCCCCCAAAAACCTAAACGTGTTCCTCTGCCATAAAAAGAGACAAGAACACACAACAGACCATATATAAGATAATGAATCATGACCTCTCCATCTAAATAAGACAGCAACTAAAGAATCGCCTCGGCAGAACCATAAAGCAAACCAGCCGTGATACCTTGTACTGTGCACAACTCGATGAGTTGACGCGCATTGACTGCAGGCGGCGTATTTGGATCTGTATCTATGCTTGTAATGAATTGCAACCAGGGCTCTGCACCCATGGCATAGATATAAACAGTTTTACAACCAAGACTTTTGACGACTTTCATGCCGCGTTCGCAGTCAGAACCATTCAATCTTCGTGATTGATCTTTTTTGCGATCAACAGCGACTGGTAAGATTGGACCATATGTCCAGCTAAAAGGCGCCCCTTGACACTCCATGCCCAGAAACAGAGTGTCGATAGAACCAATCATTGCGCGGAGCATGTCATACAACTTTGGTTCGAGATTATTACTATCTGCCGCAAACAACAAGCTGTGATCACCTGCCTGCACATGCCAAGCGGCTTTGGATCGAATATCAAGATCACCATGCTCGCCAAGAAACGGCAGCGCTGTCAGACGAAGCAAACCGCTTTCGACATGATCCATGGTTCCTAATTCGATCACCTTTTTGAAACCAATTGACTGCAACATTAATTTAAGCGAAGGATCGGCCAATCCTCCGCCTGCAGCAGGCACGACGATCGTATCTATCCTGTAGCGCAATGCTAGCAAGGTTTCAATCAGGACATGATCAGCGTGGTTGTGTGTGAGCACAACATAATCAATCCTTTCAGGAAGATCATTTAAAGTAAAGCGCTCGAGTGTCGGGTCAGTTTCGTAAGCGATCAAAGGATCAACTAAAACATTCTTCCCATCAGCGGCCTCGACTAAAACACAAGCATGCCCGAAATATCTCCACCTTGTCTGCCCTATTGCAGGTTGGTGATTCGCAATTGTGACGGGTGACTCAGTGACAAGCCCTCTCACTAACAACTCGTCTTGAGGTTGAGCGCCCAGCGCAGACATCACGGCAGAAAATGGCTGTGGTGTAAATCTTAACCGTGCCAGAAAGTCGTAGGCCTCAGAAGCAAAAGGCTGATGCAGTTCAAACGCATCGGGGCGTGGCATTCTAGGAGTACTGAAAGCAAAGCTGCGATCATCACCCTTGGCTCTGTAGAGCATCGCCGTTTGAAATGCATCACGCCTTAAATCGCTACGGTACAAAAGCGGCTCGATCACGCGAACATCCGGAAAACCGCCCAACGTATAGATTAGCTCCACATAGCCTTTTACCGACTCAGGCAAATTGGAATAGTGCTTTTCAATACTGAAACCATCACAGTTTTTTAAAATAAACCGGTAGGCCTCTCTTAAATCCTCACCAAACTTAATCAAACGAGCCTGATCTGCTTTAGTATCGTCAATGAGTTTTTGAACAACATCGATAGCAGTTTTAGGTAAATCGACAAAAGGCCCGCCACGCAGGCTTGGCGTCTGGCAAGCTACAGCATGGACCTCTGGTGAGGCGACAAAAGACTCCAGCAAAGACAAGTGACGAAATGCCGTATTGAGTGCAGCAGTGCCGGGCGAAATCAAATGCGACCAGGCGTACCAACGAGCAACCAAAGGCTCAACTATGACATCCGGTCTAAGCGTTACTAGAGGGTCAGACATTATCATTATTCCTGCACTTAAACACGGCAATTAAAAAACATCAGTCAGGCAAATCCGTAGCTAGCACGTACACGTTTTGCAGCTCGTCAGTAATGGTCTCTCCAGCGTACCCCTGAAAAGGAATTTGTTTAAGCCTTAATACTTTATCCAAGACTACTGGCTTGTAAGTCCATCCTGGAGGGAGAGCGAGAACATTACCAAGGTTATTTAACCTGTCGATCAGATATTCTTCAGTTTTAAAATTCTGAATATCAGCTGGGTTATAGAAAGTCATTACATATTTTTTGCCTGTATCAGAAATCAGTGTATAGACGGTTCGACCCTGGTAGAAAACAAAATCCATATTACGGCGCGTTGCAATTGGGTTATAAACAGTATCTACTACGCTCCAGCGTCTGAGCTGCTTCCAGGTTCTAAAAAAATTAAAACTCTTAAATAAATCTCCAATACCTATATCAGCGTACATCACAGCTGAGAAATTTAAATTACCAATTGGTAGAGATGGCGCCTCAATAGATGAGTTATTTTCGTCCATCAATTGAATGTTCGGGCCAACCATTCCTACCAGCGTCACATTTGCAACCGTCGCTAATTGAGCAGTAACAGATGAAGCTGGAATTTTTAAAAATTCTTTTTCGGGACAACTACTCACCTTGTGTGTTGAAAGGTTAATAATTTGAACCCTCGCAAATGTTTTTATAAAGATATAAACAAAACAGGATTGGTAATATTTTTTTCGATAATCACCATCCGATACAGATGGATCAAAATTCGGATCGATGGTGTTGTTTGTGAGACTAGGATTAGTAAACACAGCAGGGGGTGGCCCTACAGTTATAGTTGTCTCTGACTCTGCTTTTGTCGTCATTGTGGAAATGGAAGCATCAGCAGCAAAACTTAAAGAACACAAACCCAGAGACGTAGCAATACAAATAAAAAAAGTCGTCAAGGAAGATACAAATAAATTAATCACTTTTTAGACTCATTAGTTAGTGTGGAGTCAGATTTTTGAGGAATCGCCTTATCCGGCGTGGAAACATCAGCAGATTTCGAATCAATTTTTTGTGGAACCATCTTATCAGCAGCGCGTCCTGTATCGTTATCACCGAGAATGAGAGGTAAACCGCCATTAGAAGAACCAAATACTACAATTTTCGAGTTGTTTGATTCGGCAAGTTGTAATGTTGCCTGAATACCCTCATGTTTGAGGTAATTATCCGTTAAGCCGCTATTGACGATATCCTGATATTTTTTAATACCCTCAGCCTCGATCACTTTGCGAACAGCCTCTTGTTTAGCAATATTGATTTTGAACTCCATTGCGTCAGAGTTAGAGGAGTCAACAAGCTTACTCTCGATGGATTTTTGCACATCCTCAGGAAACGCAACCGACTCAATCTGAACAGCACTAATACGCACGAGTCTGACTGAATTTAGCCCGGCAGGACTTAAATTATTAATTAAATAATTATCTGCGCTTGACGCAATGTCCTTGGATACGTCCTTTAAATTTGCAGTAAATGCCTGATGCGAAGTGAGTTTTCCAAATGTTTCACGAACCGAAGACGTGATCTCAGGAAGGATGTAGCTATTCAAATAATTTTTACCAACGTACCTCTCCAACATTGGTAGAGTTTGCTCCGTCGCATGATATTGAAAATTTACTGTGACTTTTGTTTTCAACAAATCGGAAGTCAAAACCTCCAAGTCTATCTTGTGAACGTTTAAAGCAATGGAGTACTGCGTCATCGTATTAAAAGGGTAAATAATATGCACCCCTTCCGAAAAGACGTGGTTTAAATCCAAACCACCAGAAAATGGACGAAAGATCACGCCCTTATGGCCGACAGGGATTTTTATAACAATACTGGGGAACAAAACAATAAAACCCCCAACCACTGTGAAAGTGATGAAGAGCATCAACAGGATATGCCTGTTGAGCCAATCACCCACCCCAATCCATAAGCGCTTTAAAGATTTCATAAGTCTTTATATTGAATCTATAGGTTTACCATCTGCCATGAATAAGACATGATCTGCGGTATCGTAATACTGATCGTCGTGGGTAATAGCAATCACACCCTTACCCATCTCTCGAA
>CAIPID010000019.1 GCA_903865015.1 uncultured beta proteobacterium
GTGTCATGGAGGGCTTTCAGTTGTGGCTGAATTTGCCCAAACGCGACAAGATGAACAACCCCTGGTACAAAGATTTTAAAAATACCGAGTTGCCAAAGTATGTCACTCAGCATGATGTAGAGGTCACAGTCATCGCCGGCGAAAGCAATGGCATAACCGGATCTGTCACGCGCGACATCACTGAGCCACGTTACCTCGATATCCATATGCCAGGAAACACGCAGTTTGAACAAACACTCCATCCTGCACACAATGCTTTTATCTATGTCTACCGTGGCGAGGTGAGCGTTGCGGGTAAAGCTGTACCTGCGCAGCGCATGGCGATCTTTGCAAATGAATCAGCAAGCGATGGTGTAGTGATTCAGGCAAGCGCAGAGGCAAAACTTATCCTGATCTCAGGCCAACCTTTAAAAGAACCTATCGTCCAGTATGGTCCATTTGTTATGAATACCCAGCAAGAAATCTACGAAGCACTCAGTGACTTCCGCGAAGGACGGCTTGGGGAATTTTCCAGGTAATTTTCCAAGCAATCAAATCAAGCAATCAAATTTTAAAGAGAAACAATCATCATGAAACTTTTACACATTGACTCCAGCATCCTCGGCGCCTATTCCGCATCACGTGAATTATCGGCCGAAACCGTTGCACAATGGATCAAATACCATCCAGACACAACCGTTGAGTATCTCGACGTTGCGGCCAATCAGATCCCACACTTTGGTGCAGATGCGATTGCGGTAAAAGGCATTGCTCAACCAGAGCCTACCGAGGCACAGCGCGCAGAAAACGCGCTCTCAGAAAAGCTCGTCGCTCAATTTTTAGCTGCGGATGTCATCGTCGTGGGCGCGCCGTTTTATAACTTTTCAATCCCGACACAACTGAAAGCCTGGATTGATCGCCTGGCTCAGCCTGGCCGCACATTCACGTATACCGACAAAGGTCCCACAGGTCTGGCAGCTGGAAAAACCGTAATCGTGGTCTCAACACGAGGTGGCGCTTACTCAACAAGTGAAGCGGGTCAAGCTATGGAGCATCAAGAGAGCTACCTCAAAACAGTCTTTGGTTTCTTTGGCATTACCGATGTGCGTTACGTACGCGCTGAAGGCCTGGCAATGGGTGATGCGGCTAAAGCGACGGCATTTGCTGCTGCGCGTGCAGAGATTACTGCAGTCACTAAGTAAGCAAGTTAAATATGGCAATCGATGCGAGACGTGTCGATTGTCTGCTTAGGTTTTATAAACCAAAGAGTCTAACAACCCTGGATCTGCGTTGTTAACAAAATGACTAGCGAGCTTTTCAAACACAGCGTCAAGCGTTCCTGATGTGTCATGAAATGCAGCCTCCATCACATCAGCATTCTCAAACATCCCGTGCAGATAAATTCCCATCACATTACCAGCTGAATTTAGCCAGGCGATCTCAGGGATGATCTCAACCAGTTGCGCTGCATCACCTGTAGAGCATATTTGCGTTGTTTCACCATGGTGAATCTCATAGCCTGAAACAGGCAATTTAGACAAGAAACTCCAAGCACCTTCTATTGACGTAAATTGCGCTTGCGTTTTTTTAACAGTTTTGTTTTGCTCGAATACAGTATCCAGAGACAACAAATTCAAACCTCTGCGTGATCCATCGATACCGTACGGGTCGCACAAACCCGACCCTAGCATCTGCAGCCCGCCACAAATACCCAACACAGGTTTACCTGCCAGAGCATGATTACAAATCACCTTATCAAGGCCTTGTGCTCGTAACCAGTCCAAATCTGAACTCGTATGCTTGGAACCTGGCAAAATAATCCAGTCAACATTCAATAAGTCTTGTGGCTCGCGTGCCCAAATCAACTTTACATTTTCAGCATTTTTTAATGATTCGAATTCATCCAGATTGCTCATGCGTGGATAGGCCACTACGCCAACCTGGATAGCTCCGACAACAGAGTCCGACTGCCTGTCATCAAATACCCCATCCTCTTCGGGTAATCCGTGCGCACGCAGCATAGGAATCGTCGCGACCACAGGAATACCCGTCATACCTTCAAGCATTTCTGGAGCAGGAGCCAGTAGCGCCGCATCCCCCCTGAACTTGTTCAGCACAAACCCAGCAATCAATTGCTGGTCAGGTTTATCAAGCAGTGCCCAGGTGCCGTAAAGATGAGCAAACGCCCCACCCCGATCAATATCCGTCACTAACAAGCATTTTGCATTTGCGTAGCGTGCGACACGCAAATTCACGATATCACTCGCCATTAAATTGATCTCTGCAGGAGAGCCGGCCCCCTCAATGACGACGACATCATAGGATTCAATCAAACGATCGAGCGCAGTTTGTATAGACGGCCAAAGCTTTTCGCTGCGCTCGCGCCAAGGGGTATTAGACAAAACGCTATCGACACGCCCCATCACCACCACCTGACTCCTAGTATCAGCCTCTGGTTTGAGCAAAACCGGATTCATCTGTACGCTAGGAATTGCCCGAGCTGCTAAGGCCTGAAAATATTGAGCCGATCCTATCTCACCCTCCCCCCCCCCGGCATCAACAACACGTGCGTTATTGCTCATGTTTTGGGCTTTGAATGGAGCAACCTTCAAACCTTGATTGGCATAGTAGCGACACAGCGCCGTTGTAATCCAGCTCTTACCCGCCCCACTCGACGTACCGAGCACCATCACACATACAGCTGCCATCGCGTACCCCTTTTGTAGAACAACTAATCCTCAATACCACGTTGCGCAGGGATGCCTGCAGTAAAGGCATGTTTGATTTGCCCCATCTCGGTCACTGTATCCGCAATATCGATCACTTCCTGAGGACAGCTTCTGCCCGTGAGGCAAACATGCACATCTTTAGGACGAGACTTAAGTGTATGGATGACATCCTCCAGCGAAAGCCATCCGTACATCAGAGGGTATGTAATCTCATCGAGGACAACCAAAAAATACTCACCCGACATAATTGTCGCCTTAGCTTTTTCCCAGCCATCACGGGCCAATTGAGCCGAGTGCTCTAAATCCTTACTTTTCCAGCTAAATCCATCGCCAAGCCCTTCTATGGGTATACCGAGCATCTCAAAGGTGCGATGCTCTCCGAATCTGGCAGATGGCACTTTCATGAACTGGTAAATCTTTACTTTTTTGCCGCGTCCATGCGCTCTGAGAGACAACCCAAACGCAGCGGTACTCTTACCTTTGCCATCGCCGGTATTAATAATGATTAAGCCGCGACGCTCTCCCTCAGGTTGCTCATAGGGTTTTTCTGTGCGAGGTGTTTGGATTTCCATAATGATGCTCTAAAAAATTTCGATTTAAACCGGCAAGACAACTAGACGATTTTTAAAAGGATGAATTTCAATTCTGTTTTGAAAAACCTGTTCAATTTTTCGATGTGTATAGGCCTCGTTACTCGTCCCTTGAAAATACACGGAACCCTCATTCATCACCACGATATCCTCTGCACACAGAGCAAACGCGATCTCATGCAGAACGGTCACAACCGTTTTTCCATTAGCAACGAGCGCTCTGATTAAATATAAACAATCAGATTGATGCGGAGGATCCAGGTTAGTGAGTGGCTCATCCATCAACAAAATATCAGCGTCCACTGCGAGTGCTCTGGCAATAAAGACCCGCTGCTGCTCACCACCAGATAACTGTCCGACGGAGCGATCTTTCCATTCGTAAACGTGCATGGTCTCAAGCGCTTGGCGCACCATCGCATGATCCATTTCCGAAGCTGATTCGAACCACGAAATATGCGGCAATCTGCCGAGCATCACCAAATCGTAGACAGACATCTCACCCTGCACGGGTTCGTTCTGTCCTAGCCACGCAACACGCCTGGCTCTGATTGCAGGAGATATTTGAGATAAAGGATCCTCATTCAGCAGAACACGAGATGGATCGCCCTGAAGACCAGCGCATACGCGCAACAATGTGGATTTACCCGCACCGTTAGGACCGATGATCGACGTCCACTTACCCTTCGCAATATCTAATGTCACGTTATTCAACGCAACTAGTTCGGCATGCCTGACTACAGAGGACTTAATCTGGATAGCACGCATATTTCGCAGATCCGAGGTCATTAAAATGCCCCCTTTGTGCGACCGCGATACATCAACCAGAATAAATATCCACCGCCAAGGACTGCAGTGAGTACGCCGACCGGGAGCTCTTGAGGTGCGATGACTACGCGCGCCAGGATATCGGCAGCTAATAGTAGGCCAGCCCCTGCAAGCGACGATAAAAATATAAGCCACGCATGATTCACACGTACCAGCGAACGTACAAGATGTGGTGCAACCAAGCCCACAAAAGCAATCAAACCAACCTGTGCAACCGCAGCACCCGTCGTCAGAGACATCACAGCGATCAGGGAGATACGGGCGGATTTCAAGTTCAGCCCAAGACTGTGTGCCGTCGCCTCCCCAAGTGTCAAACCATCCAGCACACGACTCATGGCGACCGATACCAAAAAACCAACGACCAGCACAATCGCCATGACTAGGCAGGCGTTCCAACTGACGAAGCTAGTCGAGCCCAACAGAAAAGCCTGCATCGCTTGAAGGATATCAGGTGAACTCAACGCAACTAAGGAACTTAGCGCCCCAAAAATCACAGCTACGATGACACCAGACAACAAAAGTCGTAGCGAGTTTTGTACACCACCTGCGAGCAGTAATGTCAGGAGCACGGCA
>CAIPID010000020.1 GCA_903865015.1 uncultured beta proteobacterium
GGGAAGTTTTCCAGCGCGTCCAGTGCTCGTCCCTGCAATAACTCTGTCAAGGCACGCTCGAGTGCGATTTCAAACCTTGGATGCGCACCAAAGCTTGCGAATACGCCCTGATCTTTCGGGTGGATGAGCGTGACATTCATAACGGGGTAACGACCACCTAGCGATGCATCGCGGACGAGGATGCCAAAGCCCGCTTCGCGTAAACCATGAATGCCTGCAGCAATTCCCGGGTAGCGAGCGATCACGCTGTCGGGAACCTCTGGCAGGCAGATGGCTTCGCTAATGATGCGATATTTGACGTGACGTTCAAAAATTTCTGATAAAGCCTGGCTGCGTGCTTCTTTAGGGGTGTTGCCAGCAGCCATACCATTGCTGACATAGAGATTGCCGATGATATTGACTGGGAACCAGGTCAACGCGCCATCGCTCAACCTTGTGTAGGGTAGGGCACAGATCCCGCGATCGACGTTTCCAGAATTCAAATCAACCAGGACTTCGCAGTCAATATCGTCGTCCGGATTATAGAAAGCATGCAATTTTGGATTGAGCAGTTCAGCGGGCCAAGCGCCATCCTCTGTATGCGCGAACCATTTTTCTTGCGGGTAATGCACAAATTCTTTGTTGGCGCGTGTCTGCCCGAGGTGAAAGTGTGTCCAGAAATAATGTGTGCCCAGACGCTCAAAAAACTCCCCTAACGCACTGGCACGGGCTGCAAGTTTCGTGGCGCCCTTACCATTCGCAAACAGCATCGGACAATCCTGATCCTTGACGTGAACGGACCAGATTGATTCGACCGGGTTTAACCACGAAGACTCATCCAGACGAAAACCACGCATAGCGAGTTTGGCCTGCATTGTCGCGATGGTCGATTCGAGTGAAACGTCCTTGCCCGGGATGAAAGTATCTGTTTGCATGATAAGAAAGGCCATTAAATATGAATGCTGGACAACCGTTCAGGCTGTCGGGGAGGCCGAGTATAGTGCGTTTGCCTGCTCGTTATTGATTCTTGATCCCTGCCGTGCGAATGACTTCTCCCCACTTTATGATTTCCGCTTGCAGATACTTGCTCAAATCCTCTGGGGTTCCCCCCAACGGGGTCGCACCCACATCGGCAAGTTTTTGCCTGAAAGCCGGGTCCTTCAGTATTTGATTCAATTCCGTGTTGACTCGCTGCACAATCTCGTTCGGCGTACCCTTTGGAGCAAGTAAGGCAAACCATGTTGAGGAGATCAGCGTGGGGTAACCGAGCTCTTTTGTGGTGGGTACGTCCGGCAGTGCGGGGGATCGAACAGGTGCCATGATCGCGATCGCGCGCACTTTATCTGCTTTAACCTGACCGGCGATACCCGGTATTAACTGGAACATAAGTTGAATATCGTTGGCCATCAAGTTCGTGGTCGCGGTCGCGGGCGCGTTGTAAGGCACATGCACCATTTTTGTTTGTGTTTCATTCATGAATAGTTCGCCTGCCAAATGCATCGAACTACCAATACCGGTCGAGCCGAAATTAAGTTTTCCCGGATTGTTTTTTGCGTACGCGATGAATTCCTGAATTGTTTTAACAGGCTGGTTGTTATTAACCACGAGAATGTTTGGGACATCGCATATCAAGCCAATCGGGGTGAAATCCTTTTGTGAATCAAACCCAGGCGTCGCATACAGGTTAGGGCTCACTGCTAAAGTGCCTGCCCACGAAAACAGAAAACGATAACCCTCGGGCGCATACTTTGCCGCCGCGGCTGCGCCAATATTTCCATTCGCCCCGGGTTTGTTTTCAATAATGACACTTGTCTTCAGCCGGATCGCAAGTTGCTCAGCCAGCATGCGTGCAAGGGTATCGCCGGTGCCTCCGCCACCTGGTCCTGGCACTGTAATTTGAATAGGCTTGTCTGGGACAGGCCAGTTACTGGCGTGCACTAGTGAGCACAACAATAAAAATAATGCGCCAGAGGCTGCTGCAAATCGGGCAATGCGGTTCATCATCTTTCCTTGGTTTGAATCAGGAGTACACGGGTTCACCGAGGTTGAGCATCAAACGGTTAGCCCAGGCGAAAATTGAAATCGAATGAATTAAATCCAGTATCTCAATTTCGCTCAAGCCGGCATCTTTGAGTGTTTGAATATGCTGCGGCGATATCTGATCCGGCTCTTTGGTCAAGGCGACTGAAAACGCCACAATTGCCCGCTCCCTGTCATTCGTCCCCGCTGTAAGTGGCTCAGTAAAAACCTCTTTGATCACATCCGTACGTTTGGCCAGTTGTTCGAAGCGCTGCGCGTGCACGGATGCACAGTAAACGCAGCCATTGATGCGCGACACCACGCTCGATGCAAGTTCCCTTTCAGAGCGTGGCATCCCGCTTGGCGCATACATAATCGCGTTAAACGCAGCCGATCGCTGACGCAAAATCTCGGGCTGATGCACCAGAAATAAATAGTAATCAGATACTTTTGCTTTTGGATGGCTTTCTTCCAGTACTGCTATTTGTTCTGGCGTTGCTGTGTCAAGTTTCACAACATCGAGCCATGCATTCCAGCCCAGAGTCTCATTGGTAAATCCATTGATCTGGATCAGCTCAGGGATAGGTTGGCTCATGCTTGTTGCTCCAGTTGTTTCATTGCTTTGAGTCCGGCTGCGAGCCTGACCTGGTATGAAATAAACGCGATGAGTTGCGCAAGCGTGACAATCTCTGGCGTGCTCAGTCCATCTTGCTTGAGTGTAAGCAACGCTTCTCTGTCCGCACGCACGGGATCGGTAATCAGTGTGTGGGTAAAGGTAAGGATAGATCTGAGGCGCGGCGAACTGATGTTTAACAGGTCAGCACTTACAACAAGCCCAATGAGCTGCGGGGATGTGCCGATTTTTTTGAGTCGGGATGCGTATTCGCTCGCGAGCTCAACAGCGGGAGTCAATTTGCATGCCAGCAGTGCTGCGAGCAGTCTTTCTTCAACAGTCAGTCCGGGGAGGGCTGGATCAAACAATCCTTGCTCACTGCCCTGTGTAGCGAGGACTACTTTTTCACGCTCATGACGAACTGAATATGTAGTCATCCCGGGCTTGAGGTCTAACAAATGATCGATTGTGTCGAGTGAAGTATGTTCTGTCATAAACGGATCCGGAGCTTGCAGAGAATTTATAGAAAGTTAAAGAGTGAGGTACTTATTTCAAACTGTGCTGGGTCGATCCGCCGCGATCCACTCATCGCCAAGCAGTTCAGGTTCATCAAATTTTGTGATGCGTTCATAGTATTGCTCAACATCCTCGCGATAAAGCGAACTGGCGATACCTTGCGCGAGCCGTTTGGCACCGTCACTAATTGCTGGAATATCGCCTGAAATAGTGCCGTGAGTCAGGGCTGCCGGATAACAAAAGCAATGAATTGATTCCAAACCAGGACATGCGTTTGCAGATTTTTCCTGCAGTTCAAAAACGCCTCCAAGATCGGGGGAGTCCATCAACTCTTGATCATATTCATGTGCATTAGGCTGGAAGCGATCTTTCCAGGCGCGGAC
>CAIPID010000021.1 GCA_903865015.1 uncultured beta proteobacterium
ATAATGGATCATTTAGGGTACAGAAAATAACAAAGCTACAACACAGACTTATTTTATGTAATGACATGCAAGACATATTTTTTTAAAGTACATCGTTTAGCAGTATTTTATTTCCTAAGTTGATAATTTAGTTTATAACCTGATAACAGTGATTGCTGTTTTTTAAAATAAAAAAGATGACTCAAGGGAGACAAAAATGATTCCTCCAGAATTTGACTACCATGCCCCCGTTTCGATTAGCGAAGCGGTTAATTTGTTAAACGAATTAGGTGATGACGCAAAGATTCTGGCGGGCGGGCATAGTCTGCTTCCCATGATGAAATTGCGTTTTGCTGAACCTGCGCATTTAATCGATCTGAATCGCATCCCCCAGCTTCGTGGCATTCGCGAGGAAGGTGGACTGATCAAGATTGGTGCGATGACGGTCGAAAACGAAATTTTAAATTCAGCACTTTTACAAGAAAAAGCATCGCTACTTCCCAAAGCCGTTCAATGGATTGCTGATCCTCAGGTTCGTAATCGTGGGACGATTGGTGGCGACATTGCTCACGGCGATCCCGCCAATGATCATCCAGCAATCGCCATGGCGCTTGACGCGACACTGGTTCTGCAAGGCCCAAATGGTGAGCGCTCGGTTAAAGCAGTGGACTTTTTTCATGGCATGTACATGACGGATATGGCAGCCAACGAAATTCTGACCGAAATCCAATTTGCGCCCTTACCTAAAAACACGGGTTGCGCGTATGTCAAGCTAAAGCGCAAAACGGGTGATTGGGCGACGGCAGCTGCGGCAGTGGTCCTGCAGATGACTCAGGGAAAGGTTTCTCATGTTCGCATCGCTTTGACCAATGCGGGAGACACCGCCATGCGTGCGAATAACGCGGAAAGTCTTTTATTAGGCAAAGAAATTAACGAGCAGACGCTTGAGTTGGTCGCTGCAGCCGTGCGTGAGATTTGTAATCCAGCCGATGACTTGCGTGGTGATGCGGAATACAAGACTGCCATGGCCGGCGAGATGACCAAGCGTGCGCTACTTGATGCCGCATCACAAATTAGCTAATTCGCCCTCAAATACGGAGCTATCCAACATGAGTAAAAAACTAGTCTGTATGAATATCAACGGCAAAAAAATCGAAGAAGCCGTCGAACCGAGAACGCTATTAATTCATTTTTTACGTGAAAACCTGAATCTGACAGGCGCGCATATCGGCTGTGAAACGAGCCACTGCGGTGCCTGTACGGTGGATATTGATGGGCAATCGGTTAAGTCTTGCACGCATCTGGCCGTTCAGTGCGAAGGCAGTGAGATTCTGACAGTGGAAGGCTTAGCTAAAAACGGAGTCTTGAGCGCCGTCCAAGAAGGCTTTTATCAAGAACACGGACTGCAATGTGGTTTCTGTACACCAGGCATGCTGGTGAGAACATACCGCTTGTTACAAGAAAATCCAAACCCAACAGAAGCAGAAATCAGAGCCGGTATTTCTGGCAACTTGTGCCGTTGCACGGGCTATCAAAATATCGTCAAAGCTGTGCAGTATGCAGCCAAAAAATTGCAAGAAACGGCAACTGCATAACGCTGCACAAACATACAAGACAGAACAATAGATCTGCACCGCACAATAGGAGACTTAAATGAATTCACCTTTAAAAGAACGTGAAGCGGCCCTAATGGGTATTGGTGACTCACGCTTGCGTAAAGAAGACGCGCGATTCATCCAGGGCAAGGGTAATTATGTTGACGATATTAAATTGCCCAATATGGTTTACATGGACATTGTTCGCTCACCCTTGGCGCATGCCCGTATCAAAAAGATCAACAAAGAAGACGCATTAAAAATACCCGGTGTGCTGGCTGTGCTGACTGCCGATGATTTAAGACCTCTTAAACTGCATTGGATGCCCACTTTGGCCGGTGACGTGGCTGCGGTATTGGCTGACGAAAAAGTTCACTTTCAGATGCAAGAAGTGGCCGTGGTCATCGCCGAGACTCGCTATGCTGCCGCCGACGGCAAAGAAGCCGTTCAGGTCGAATATGAAGAGCTTCCTGTAGTGATCAATCCTTTTGATGCACTCAAACCCGATGCCCCAATTTTGCGTGAAGACCTGGTTGGCAAGACCGAAGGCGCGCATGGGACACGCCATCATCCAAACGATATTTTTACTTGGCAGGCTGGTGATCAGGTCGCCGCTGATGCCGCCTTTGCGAATGCGCAAGTTGTCGTCAAAGAAGACTTACTCTATCCAAGGGTTCACCCATGCCCATTGGAGACGTGTGGTTGCGTGGCATCGTTTGACCCGATCAAGGGTGATCTGACGACGTATCTGACCAGCCAGGCGCCTCACGTGGTGCGCACCGTGGTGTCGATGTTGTCAGGCATTCCCGAATCCAAAGTCAGAATTGTGTCACCTGATATCGGTGGTGGTTTTGGTAATAAAGTTGGCATTTATCCCGGCTATGTCTGTGCGATCGTCGCTTCGATCGTTCTGGGTCGACCAGTGAAATGGATTGAGGACCGTATCGAGAACCTGTCTTCAACTGCCTTTGCCCGCGACTACCATATGACCGGCGAGCTCGCAGCGACCACTGACGGCAAAATTCAAGGTCTACGTGTCAATGTTCTAGCTGATCATGGCGCTTTTGATGCGTGTGCCGATCCAACTAAGTTTCCAGCAGGCCTGTTTCACATTTGCTCAGGGTCTTACGATATACCGGCCGCACACTGCACGGTCAGAGGTGTCTACACCAATAAAGCGCCAGGCGGTGTCGCGTATCGATGCTCCTTCCGCGTCACCGAAGCCGTTTATCTGATTGAACGCATGGTTGATGTGCTGGCGCAAAAGCTCAACATGGATAAGTCAGAAATTCGTAAAAAGAACTTTATCCGTAAAGAGCAATTTCCTTACACCTCAGCGTTTGGCTTTGAATATGATTCGGGCGATTATCACACCGCCCTGGATAAAGTGCTTGAAGCGGTTGATTACAAGGGATTGAGAGCCGAACAGGCCGCCAAGAGAGCCGACCCCAACAGTAAAACGCTCATGGGCATCGGTCTAGTGACCTTTACTGAAATTGTTGGCGCAGGCCCCAGTAAGATTTGCGATATTCTGGGTATTGGTATGTTCGATTCCTGCGAAATTCGTATCGATCCAACGGGCAGTGCAATCGCCAGGATGGGTACCATCTCCCAAGGACAAGGACACCAGACGACCTACGCACAAATCATTGCTACGGAACTAGGGATCCCCTCCGAGGTTATCCGGGTTGAGGAAGGCGATACAGATACCGCCCCTTATGGCCTTGGAACCTACGGCTCACGCTCAACGCCCGTTGCAGGCGCTGCGATTGCGATGGCCGCGCGCAAGATCCACGCCAAGGCCAAGAAAATTGCCGCCTCTTTACTTGAAGTCGGCGAAAACGATCTGGATTGGGAAGTCGATCGCTTCAAAGTAAGAGGCAATGATGACAAATTCAAGACGATGAAAGACATCTCTTGGGCGGCTTATCATCAGCCACCCGAGGGGCTTGAGCCTGGTCTGGAAGCTGTGCATTATTACGACCCGCCAAATTTCACCTTTCCCTTTGGTATTTATTTAGCAGTAGTGGATATTGATCGCGCGACAGGTGAAACGAAAGTCAGACGCTTTTATGCGTTAGATGATTGTGGAACACGTATTAATCCCATGATTATTGAGGGTCAAATTCATGGAGGTCTAACGGAAGGTTATGCCGTGGCGATGGGCCAACTTCTATCTTTTGACGCGCAGGGCAATATCCAGGGCAACTCATTAATGGATTACTTTTTGCCGACAGCTGTCGAAACCCCTCATTGGGAAACCGACTACACCGTGACCCCTTCGCCCCATCATCCGATTGGTGCAAAAGGCGTGGCCGAATCACCACACGTGGGTAGCATCCCAACGTTTACGTCTGCGGTCGTCGACGCTTTTTCTTTTAAAGGTGTGACACACATCGACATGCCACACACGTCCTTCCGCATCTGGAAAGAATTGAAAAAGCACGGCTTGAATCTGAATTGATTGGATGAGGAATCTGTAATGGAAGTTATCATTGACAAGCAGTACCCGATACCCGCTAGCCCTGAACAGTGCTGGCAGGTGTTATCTGACGTGATTGATCTGGCGACTTGCATGCCAGGGGCATCCATTACAGAGAAGCTGGACGATACCCATTACAAAGGCAGTGTTAAGGTCAAAGTCGGCCCGGCCAATGCTGCCTTTGCAGGGGATATCGAAATTCAGGGCATCGATACAGTTTTGAAAGAAATTCGTATGCTGGGCAAAGGTGCTGATCGCGGCGGGTCTTCTGCCTCGATGCAACTCAATGCATCCTTACTGGCCCAGCCTGACGGCAGCACCAACCTGGTTGGCAAAGCGACTGTCATTGTGAATGGCAAGTTTGCCCAGTTTGGCGGACGCATGATGACCTCAGTCTCTGACATGATCTTGCAACAGTTCGCTAATAATTTTTCTATCAAAGCTCAGGCCGTCAGCATTCAAACCGAACAAGCCGCTGCAGCGCAACCCAGTCAAAGCACGAGCACAAGCACTAACACGACCACGAATAGTGCAACGACCGAACCTAAAGTCAGCACCGAGCCCGCTGCTCCTTTGGCCATGCAAACCGAGCTGAATGGTTTAGCGATTGCCTGGATGTTGATCAAGAATTTTTTCACCGGGTTGTTTGGTAAATCGAATAAATGAATGTTCAGCAAATTTCAGCGTTGTTATCAAAGGCCTCGTATATCGCCGATGACAGTTTGTCTGAGATGGTTTGGATGGGCTTAACGATTGATCGACCTCTTCTTTTGGAAGGTGAGGCGGGAGTCGGGAAAACGGCGATTGCGCAAGCGTGTGCGACGGCTTTGGGACGTGACTTATTTCGCTTGCAGTGTCATGAAAGTCTGGATCTAAACCAGGCTGTTTATGAGTGGAACTATAGTCGTCAGCTTCTTGAGATTCGCCTCAGAGAAGCAGAGGGAGGCGACAAAGCTGGTCTGAGAGATGACTTATTCAGCGAAAAGTTCTTGCTTAAACGCCCACTGATGCAAGCGATCACTAGCGCCAAGCCTTCAGTTCTTTTGATTGACGAGATTGATCGAGCCGATGAGGCCTTTGAGGCCTACTTGCTTGAAGTTCTTGGCGAGTTTCAAATAACCGTCCCAGAGTTGGGGACAATAAAAGCGACCTCACACCCGCTCGTCATCCTGACCAGCAATGGGACGCGCGACTTGTCTGACGCCCTGCGTCGACGGTGTTTGTATCACTATGTAGACTACCCGACCGTACCCCGTGAATTGAACATCGTTCAAACACTAATCCCTGACGCGGATCTCGAGCTATTGCAACAAGCCGTACTCTTTGTGCATCAACTGCGGAAAGAAGATTTGGATAAGACCCCTGGGATCGCAGAAACTCTGGACTGGATTCGGATACTTTGTGCACAAAATCTCAAAAAACTGCCCGAGGATCTTAGGGAGTTTGAAGGCACGCTCGCTGCCCTGTTAAAAACGCGGAATGATCAATGGCAGGTATCGACACATGTACTGGAAAAACTATTGGGCTCACGCCAACGTGTCGGCATTGATCCCGGAGTCGTTGCCTCGCGGTCCTAGCCTGCATTGAAAAGCTATGCTTGACTCGCCAGCGTCCACAATGGAAATCCGACGCTTTGTCGCGTATCTGCGTGACAATGGCTTTGTCATCGGTCTGGCAGAGTTTAAAGCGATGATCGCCATTACGATACAAGCAGGCATCCACGACCCCGTGCGCATTCAAAAATGCTGGCGTGGTCTGGCTTGCTCCTCACAACAGCAATGGCTTCAGTTTCCAGCTTTATTTGAGGCATTCTGGTTTCCAGGTAAAGTCAAAGGGTCTACGAAAGCCTCAGGCCAAAAGAAAACTGGCAAATCCTTGCCAGAATTAATTAAAGAGTTACAAGGCG